>DAIRFM010000359.1:0-1930 GCA_036795025.1 Burkholderiales bacterium
CGAAGCCGAGCGCGCGCAGGTGCGCGGCCGCGCCATGGTGGTGAAAAAATTCAAGCCGCTTTCGATCGAGGCCATCGTGCGCGGCTATATCATCGGCTCGGGCTGGAAGGATTATCAGAAGACCGGCGCCATCAGCGGCATCGCGCTGCCCGCGGGCCTGAAGGAAGCCGAGAAGCTGCCGCAAACCATGTTTACCCCCTCGACCAAGGCACCGATGGGCCAGCACGACGAGAACATCTCGTTTGCCGAGGCCGAACAGCGGGTCGGCAGGGAGGCCGCGACGCAGGTGCGCGATGCGGCAATTTCCCTCTACACCCATGCCGCGGAATATGCGGCCACGCGCGGCATCATCATCGCCGACACCAAGTTCGAATTCGGCGCCGATGCCGCCGGCCGCATCCACCTGATCGACGAGATTCTTACGCCGGACTCCTCGCGCTTCTGGCCGGCTGCCGAATACAAGGTCGGCATGAGCCCGCCCTCGTTCGACAAGCAGTTCGTGCGCGACTGGCTGGAGACGCAACCCTGGAACAAGAAGGCGCCGGCGCCGCGCCTGCCCGCCGACATCATCGCCAGGACCGCCGGGAAATACCGCGAAGCGCTGCGGCTGCTTGCCGGGGCGTGAAATGAGCCTGGCCGGCGAGGATATCGCGCGCGCTGCGGCGATCCTCAGGGCCGGCGGATTGGTCGCGTTTCCCACCGAAACCGTCTATGGCCTGGGCGCCGATGCGTCCAATCCCGCCGCAGTGGCGAAGATCTTCGCCGCCAAGGGCCGGCCGCAGGACCATCCGCTGATCGTGCATCTGGGCAGCATCGAGTTGCTGCCGCAGTGGGCAAGAGAAATACCCCCCGCTGCGCAGAAGCTGGCCGCGGCGTTCTGGCCCGGCCCGCTCACGCTGATCCTCGAGCGCGCACGCGACGTCCCCGATTGCGTCACCGGCGGCCAGGACACGGTGGGCCTGCGCATTCCGGGGCATCCCGTGGCGCTCGAATTATTGAAAGCCTTTGCCGGGGAAGAGGGCGGACGCCGCTTCAGCGGCGTGGCTGCGCCCTCGGCCAACAAGTTCGGCCGCATCAGCCCGACCACGGCCGAGCATGTGCGCGCCGAGCTTGGCGCTGCCGTGGACTGCGTGCTCGACGGCGGCGAATGCGGCGTGGGCATCGAATCGACCATCGTCGACCTGTCGCGCGGACGCGCGGTGCTGTTGCGTCCCGGTGAAATCACGCCGGCGCAGATTGCCACGGTCCTCGGCGCCGAAGTGGAACTGCCGGATGCCGCGGCGCCGCGCGTGTCGGGCGCGCTCGACAGCCATTATGCGCCGCGCACACCGCTCGATCTCGTGGCTGCGGCGGACCTGCCGGCGAGGCTGGCTGCGCTGCGCGGAAAAAAGCTTGCCGTGCTCGCGCGCGCCGAAGCGCCCGCAGGCCTGAAAGACGTGAGCTGGCAGACGGCGCCGCGCGCGGC
This sequence comes from Burkholderiales bacterium, assembly GCA_036795025.1. Classification (GTDB taxonomy): domain Bacteria; phylum Pseudomonadota; class Gammaproteobacteria; order Burkholderiales; family SG8-39; genus 2-12-FULL-64-23. The sequence goes on from DAIRFM010000359.1 coordinate 1,466, forward strand.
GGCAGGCTACGCGCACGAGCTCTACGCGAGCCTGCGCCGCCTCGACGCTCTGGGCTGCGCCGCGATTCTGGTGGAGGCGCCGCCCTCGGCGCCAGAGTGGCAGGGCGTGAACGACCGGCTCAAGCGAGCGTCGTCAAATTGATTTAGGCGAGGTGCGGCATTCCCATGCCGCCCCTCGCGCTCACGCAGTCTTGCCGACTTTACGGTCGAGCAAGCGCGCAAAGTTGTCGAGCGAGATCAAGTGGGCGTAGATGCGGCCCATGACGCCCTTCTTGATCAGGTTCTTGTGCTGGCTGGCGTTGAGAAACTCCATTTTTTTCTCGTCCACGCGGTACATGCCGGTCAGGTTCATCGCCGCCCCGGCGTTCGTCTGCGCCTGCATGGCGAAGGGCTCGAGCAGAGAATAGTCGGAGAGGATGGCTGACATCTCCCGGCTGCGCTCCAGGTCGGCTTCATATTCCTGCA
>DAIRFM010000124.1:0-5599 GCA_036795025.1 Burkholderiales bacterium
GCGCCGGAGGCGGCCACGGCCTTGGCCCAGCGCTCGACGTCGCTTTTCACGATCGCGGCGAACTGCTCGGGCGTGTTCGGCGGAGACGGATCCATGCCGAACTTGACCAGCAACGCGCGGAACTCGGGCGTGCTCTGGATGCGCCGCAACTCGGCGCCGAGCGTCGCCAGGATCGCGGGCGGCGTGCCCGCCGGCGCCACCACCCCCTGCCACGCCTGCCAGTCGAAACCCGGCACGCTGTCGGCGATCGGGGGCACGCCGGCGATCAGGGTGGTGGGTTTCGCGCTCGAGGTGCCGAGCGCGACCACCCTGCCCGACTGGATGTTGGGAATGGCCACGGTGGCATCGCTGAACATGAGCTGCACCTTGCCCGTGATCAGGTCCGGCAACGCCGCGAGCGTGCCCTTGTACGGGATATGCTGAATGTCCAGGCCGAACTCTTTCTTCAGCACTTCCATGAACAGCTGGTGCGGGCTGCCATTGCCTACCGAAGCGTAATTGAATTTGCCCGGGTTCGCCTTGGCCGCGTCGATCATCTCCTTCACGTTCTTCGCCGGAAATGAGGGATTCGCAATCAGGAAGAAAGTGACCGACCCGACCTGCGCCACGGGCGCGAAGTCCTTCACCGGATCGATCGGCGACTTGCGGTAGAGCGCGGGGCTGATGCCGAGGGTGGTGCTGGTGGCCATGAGCAGCGTATAGCCGTCGGCAGGCGATTTCGCCACCGCCTCTGCGCCCACCAGGGTGCCGGCCCCGGGCCGGTTGTCGACCACCACCGGTTGCTTCAGCGCGGCGGCGAGGCGCTCGCCGATGGCGCGCCCGAGCAGATCGGTCAGCGCGCCCGGCGGATAGGGCACGACCAGGCGGATCGGTTTGTTCGGATAGGTTTGGGCGCCCGCGCATAACGCGGACATCAGCAGCACCAATGATGCCGCGCGCAACAGCCAATGCATGTCTCCTCCTCGCCGGGCTGCAAAGGCCCGTAACTTGTTTGATCCGTTTCGATTATATAGCGCCGCTCGGAAAAGATATCGGAATGCAGCGGGCTGCGCCCATGCGAGCGGCAGCGTGCTGATTTTTTGCGGCGGTTTCGTATCCATGGCGGGCAAAGCGCTTTTGTTATACTCGTCCGGCATATACAAGGGGGAGAAGCATGAGCGCGCGCAGAAGAAAATTCTACGGCTGGGGCTATGCGGACGAGGGCGCTACCCCCGAGGAGATCCGGCTGCTCGAAAAAAGCCTGGCCGCGCGCTTCGGCATCAAGTCCTTCGACGTGACGCCCGCGCCGCGCGCGGAGGAAATCACCTTGCGCGCGCCGCGCCTGGACGTTCCGGCCGCGCTGAAGGACATCGTCTCGACCGCGCACCTCGACCGCCTGGAGCACTGCTACGGTCAGATGTTCGTCGATGTGGCGCGCATGTTTGCGCGCTCCTGCCCCAATCCGCCCGATGCGATTGCGTTCCCGCGCAACGAGCAGGAGGTGACCGACGCGCTTGCCTGGTGCGACGAGGTCGGCGCCGTCGCCATTCCCTACGGCGGCGGCACCAGCGTGGTCGCCGGCGTCGAGCCGCCGCAGGCCGAGCGGATCGTCAGCATCGACCTGCGCCATCTGGACCGCGTGCTCGAGGTCGATTCGGTATCGCAGGCGGCGCGCATCCAGGGCGGCGTGCTGGGCAAGGCGCTGGAGGCGCAGCTCAAACCCTCCGGTTTCACCCTGCGCCATTACATGCAATCCTTCGAACTCTCGTCGCTCGGCGGCTGGATTGCGACGCGCTCGGGCGGCCACTACGCCACGCTCTACACCCACATCGACGATCAGGTCGAAAGCCTGCGCGTGGTCACGCCGGCGGGGACGCTGGAATCGCGCCGCCTGCCGGGTTCGGGCGCCGGTCCCAGCCCGGATCGCATGTTCATCGGCTCGGAGGGCATACTCGGCATCATTACCGAAGCCTGGATGCGCGTGAGAAAGCGCCCCAGTTTCCGCGCCTCCACCACGGTGCGCTTCAAGGACTTCTATGCCGGCGCCGATGCGGTGCGCGCGATCTCCCAGGCCGGCCTGTATCCGGCCAATTGCCGGCTGTTGCAGGCGGAGGAAGCGGCCTATACCGGTCCGGCCGACAAGGACGCGGCGGTAGTCGTGCTCTCGTTCGAGTCGGCCGATCATCCGGTCGATGCATGGATGAAACGCGCGCTGGAGCTCGTCGCGGAGCATGGCGGCAGCTGGGACGCCGAGGCGCTCTTGAACCAGGGCTCGCACCGCGCCGGCGCCGCGGGCGAATGGCGCGACAAGTTCGTGCGCATGCCTTACCTGACCGAGCATATGGTGGCGCGCGGTATCGCCGCCACCACCTTCGAATCGGCCATCACCTGGGACCGCTTCAAGGATTTCCACAGCAACGTGATGGACGCGACGCGCAAAGCGATAAAACGCGCCACCGGGCGCGAAGGCTCGCTTACCTGCCGCTTCACCCACCTCTATCCCGACGGTCCCGCGCCCTACTTCACGCTCACCTGTCCGCTGGAGAAGAGCAAGATGCTGCAGCAGTTTTGGGACATCAAGCACGTGGCGCTGCAGGCGCTGGTGGAGAACGGCGGCACCATCACTCATCATCACGCGGTGGGCCGCCTGCATCGCCCCTATTACGACCAGCAGCGCCCGGAACTGTTCGCCAAGGCGTTGCGCGCAGCCAAGCACGCGCTCGATCCCAAGGGCATGCTCAATCCGGGCGTGCTGATCGATCCGGAGCATTGAGGAGGGCCAGATGCTGCGACGCGTGCTTGCACTGGCCGACTGAACGCAGCGGCATGCTCGAATCGGCATTGTGGGCTGTGACGGCCGCGGCCGGCCTGGGCGCAGCCATGGTGACCACGCGGCTGGGCCTGCGCTATACCACGCCCCTCGCCGGGGCGGCGATCGGCGTCCCGTCCACCACGCTGATGTTCTGGTGCCTGGCGCCGTTCCTGCTCGACACCGGCGGATTCAACCTCACTGCCGCCGGCATGTTCGCGCTGGTCGGCTTGTTCTTTCCGGCTGCGGTGACGCTGCTCACCTACACCGGCAACCAGCGCATGGGGCCGACCATCACCAGCTCGGTTTCCTGCACCACGCCGATGTTCGCCTTGTCGGGCGCCATTCTGTTTCTGGGCGAAGCGCTGACTGCGGGCAATGTGCTCGGAACAGCGGTCATCGTGCTCGGCATGCTGGTGCTGACCTGGAGCGGCGGGACGCGTGCGCGCAGCTGGCCGCTGTGGGCGATATCGCTGCCGTTCGCCGCGGCGGCGATCCGCGCGCTGGCACAGGTATTGACCAAGGCCGGACTAACGCTATGGAGCAACCCCTACGCCGCCGGTCTGATCGGCTATACCGTTTCAGCCGCGGTGATTCTCGTCGTGGCGCGCGCCGGCGGGGCGCCGAAGGTGACCGACCGGCGCGCCGTGCCCTGGTTTGTCGCGACCGGCTTCTTCAACGGCAGCAGCCTGTTTCTGATGTACGTCGCGCTGTCCAAGGGGCAGGTGAGCATGGTCTCGCCCATCGTCGCAACCTATCCGCTGTTCACGCTCGCCCTGAGCATGCTCATCCTGCGGCACGATCGCGTCACGCCGCGGCTGGCGGCGGGGGCGGTGCTGACGGTGGCCGGGGTGGCGGTGCTGCTCGCGTTTTAGGGTCCTTGCATCAATCTCTGAGCAGATCGAGCAGCGCCTTGCCATAGCGCTCGAGCTTGCGCGTGCCCACGCCCGAGATCTGGCCGAGCGCGGCCTCGCTATGCGGGCGCACGCGCGCGAGCTCGGCCAGGGTGGCATCATGGAACACCACGTAAGCGGGAACGCCGTGCTCCTTGGCGATCGCGGCGCGCCACTCGCGCAGGCGCTCCCACAGCCGCGCGGCCGCGGGGTCGAGTCCGGCCGCGTGTCCTACCCCTGGTGCGGCCGAGCGCTTTGCGGCCGCCTTGGGTTTGCCCGCCTGCACCTGGCGCAGATGCACCGCCTGTCCGCCCGTCAGCACCGCGCGGCTCGCCTCGGCGAGCTTGAGCGAGCCGTAACTCGCGTGATCCACGGCGAGCAGGCCCTGCGCAATCAGCTGGCGGAACACCGTGCGCCAGACCTTCTCGTCCAGTTCCTTGCCGATGCCGAAGGTGCTGAGCGCGCCGTGCCCCCACTGCAGCACGCGCTCCGTCTCCTTGCCCAAGAGCACGTCGATCAGATGCGCGGCGCCAAAGCGCTGCCCGGTGCGATAAACGCAGGACAGCGCCTTCTGCGCCGCCACGGTGCCGTCCCAGACCTGCGGCGGCTCGAGGCAGACATCGCAATTGCCGCAAGGCGCCGAGGCTTCGTCGAAATAAGCCAGCAGGCGCACGCGGCGGCAGCTGCTCGATTCGCACAGCCCGAGCAGGGCATCGAGCTTGGCCGCGGCAATGCGCTTGAACTGCACCTCGGCGGTCGAAGCATCGATCATGCGCCGCTGGTTGACCACGTCGCCGAGGCCGTAGGCCATCCACGCGTCGGCCGGCAGCCCGTCGCGGCCGGCGCGGCCGGTTTCCTGGTAATAGCCCTCGATGCTCTTGGGCAGATCGAGATGCGCGACGAAGCGCACGTCCGGCTTGTCTATGCCCATGCCAAAGGCGATGGTCGCCACCATGACGATGCCGTCTTCGCGCTGAAACCGCGCCTGGTGCAGGGCGCGCGTGTCGGCGTCCATGCCGGCGTGATAGGGGAGCGCGACCACGCCCTGATCAATGAGCCAGGCCGCAGTCTCCTCCACCTTGCGCCGCGACAGGCAATAGACGATGCCGGCCTCCCGCGCATGCTCGGCGCGGAGGAATGCAAGCAGCTGCGCCCGGGCGTTCGCCTTCTCGACGATGCGGTAGCGGATGTTCGGCCGGTCGAAGCTCGACACGAACAGGCGCGCGCCCTCGAGCCCGAGGCGCAGCACGATCTCTTCGCGCGTGACGCGGTCGGCGGTGGCGGTGAGCGCGATGCGCGGCACGCCGGGAAAGCGCTCGTGCAGCAGCGACAGCTGCATGTATTCAGGGCGGAAGTCGTGGCCCCACTGCGACACGCAGTGCGCCTCGTCGATCGCGAACAGCGCCAGCCGCGCCGAGGCTTGCAGGCGCTCGAGCTGCTGCAGGAAGCGCGGCATCATCAGCCGCTCCGGCGCGACGTACAGAAGATCGTAGTCGCCGGCGAGCAGGCTGCGCTCGACCGAACCGGCCTCTTCGGCCGACAGCGATGAATTCAGAAACGCCGCCCTGACGCCGGCCTCGCGCAGCGCCGACACCTGGTCCTGCATCAGCGCGATCAGGGGCGAGACGACGATGCCCGTTCCCGGGCGCAGCAGCGCCGGAATCTGGTAGCACAGGGACTTGCCGCCGCCCGTCGGCATCAGCACCAGGCAGTCGCCGCCCGAGGCCACATGCTCGACGATTTCGGCCTGCGGCCCGCGGAACGCGGCGTAGCCGAAGACCTCCTTGAGAACCGAGCGCGCGCCCGGCACCGCCGCCTGTTTAGAGGTCATACAAAATGAGGGGATATCCCCCGAGGGGACTTCCTTCGGGGCGCATCCCCTCATGCTCCCCTAAATCAGGGGCCATTTCGGTAATTC
>DAIRFM010000009.1:0-5917 GCA_036795025.1 Burkholderiales bacterium
CTCTTCTGTTCGGCCCTCGTCCCGAGGGCGGTGTTCCTTGACCGCGAAACGTCTATGCGCGGCCTGCGCTAAGTCGCGGGCGACTTCCAGCTCAGACGCGAGCGATTTCCAGCCCTGCGGGCGGCCAGTTCTCCAGCTTCATCCCCAGGGTCAGGCCGCGCGAGGCCAGCACTTCCTTGATCTCGTTGAGCGACTTGCGGCCCAGGTTCGGCGTCTTCAGCAGCTCGGTCTCGGTGCGCTGAATCAGATCACCAATGTAATAGATGTTCTCGGCCTTGAGGCAGTTGGCCGAACGCACCGTGAGTTCCAGATCGTCCACCGGACGCAACAGGATCGGATCGACCTGCGGTGCCTTGACCGGCTCGCTGGCGATCGGCGTGCCTTCGAGCGCGGCGAACACCGACAGCTGGTCCACCAGGACGCGCGCGGCGTAGCGAATCGCCTCTTCCGGCTCGACTACGCCGTTGGTCTCGATATCCATGATCAGCTTGTCCAGGTCGGTGCGCTGTTCCACCCGCGCCGACTCGACCGCGTAGCTGACGCGGCGCACCGGCGAAAACGAGGCGTCGAGGATGATCTTGCCTATGCCCTTGGTCTCTTCCGGGGCCGCGCGCATGTTGCCGGGCTCGTAGCCGCGGCCGCGCTCGACCTTGATCTGCATCTCCAGCTTGCCGCCGGGGGACAGATGGGCGATGACGTGCTCGGGGTTGATGATCTCGACGTCGTGCGAAACTTCGATGTCGGCGGCGGTCACTGCGCCCTCGCCTTTTTTCTTCAGCGTCAGCAGGGCTTCGGTGCGGTTGTGCACTTTCAGCACCACGCCCTTCAAGTTGAGCAGGATGTCGACCACGTCCTCCTGCACGCCGTCGATGGTCGAGTATTCGTGCAGCACGCCCGAGATCTGCACCTCGGTCGGGGCAAAACCCGGCATCGAGGACAGCAGCACGCGCCGCAGGGCGTTGCCCAGCGTATGGCCGTAGCCACGCTCGAACGGCTCCATCACTACTTTGGCATGATTGGGGGCGATGCTCTGCACGTCGATGATGCGCGGTTTCAGAAATCCACTGCTTTGCATGGAGGTTCCTCTGGGAAGCTTTGACAATTACTTCGAGTACAGCTCGACTACCAGGCTCTCGTTGATGGTCGAAGGCAGCTCGGTGCGCTGCGGTTTGGCCTTGAACGTGCCCTTCATCGCCGTGGTATCCACCTGCAGCCACTCGGGGATGCCGCGCGAGGCGGCCGCCTCGGACGCACCCTTGATGCGCAGCTGGCTCTTGGCCTTTTCCGCCACTTCGATGGTGTCGCCGGTGCGAACCTGGTAGGACGGGATGTTGACGCGCTTGCCGTTTACCATGATGCCGTTGTGGCGCACGACCTGCCGCGCCTCGTTGCGCGAGGCGCCGAATCCCATGCGGAAGCACACCGTGTCCAGGCGCGATTCGAGCAACTGCAGCAGGCTCTCGCCGGTGATGCCTTTCTGGCGGGCTGCCACCGCGTAGATGCCGCGGAACTGGCGCTCGAGGATGCCGTAGATGCGGCGGATTTTCTGTTTCTCGCGCAGTTGCTTGCCGTAGTCGGACAGGCGCTGGCCGCTCTTCTGGCCGTGCTGGCCAGGCGCATAGGCGCGACGTTCGACGGCGCATTTGTCGGTAAAACATTTCTCGCCTTTGAGGAACAGTTTCTCGCCCTCGCGGCGGCACTGGCGGCATTTGGGGTCTAGGTTGCGGGCCACGTTCCAGTCTCCTCTTAGATGCGGCGACGCTTGGGCGGGCGGCAACCGTTGTGCGGTACCGGCGTCACGTCGCTGATGCTGGTGATCTTCAGTCCAATGGCGTTCAAAGCACGCACCGCGGACTCGCGTCCGGGACCCGGGCCTTTAATGCGCACCTCGACGTTTTTCACGCCGCATTCCTGCGCCGCCTTGCCGGCTTGCTCGGCGGCAATCTGGGCGGCGAACGGCGTGCTCTTGCGCGAACCCTTGAAGCCGGCGGCTCCGGAAGTCGCCCACGAGAGCGCATTGCCCTGACGGTCGGTAATGGTGATGATGGTGTTGTTGAACGACGCGTGGATGTGCGCGATGCCTTCGGCAACGTTCTTCTTCACCTTCTTGCGCACACGCGCCGATGCTGTGGCGGTCGTGCTCGGGGGTTTGGCCATTTATGCTTTCCTCTACGTGTCCGTTGATCCGGGGCTTAAGTCTTGGCCGCTGCGGATTTCATCTTGATGGCGGCCTTGCGCGGCCCCTTGCGCGTGCGCGCGTTGGTGCGCGTGCGCTGCCCGCGCACGGGCAAGCCCTTGCGGTGGCGCGAACCGCGATAGCAGCCCAGATCCATCAGGCGCTTGATCGACATCGACACTTCTCGACGCAGGTCGCCCTCGACCGTGAATTTGGCCACCTCTTCGCGCAAGCGTTCCACGTCGGAATCCGACAGGTCCTTGATCTTGGCCGACGTTACGACCTTGGCGGCGTTGCAGATCGCCTGCGCGCGCGCCCGCCCGATGCCGAAGATCGCGGTCAGCGCAATCTCGGCGTGTTGGTGGTTTGGAATGTTGACGCCTGCAATACGGGCCATTAGCTCACTCCAAGAATGCGAAACCGATAATTATAGCTTGATATCATCTTCTCTGCCAGCCAGTTAACCTTGACGCTGTTTATGCCGCGGGTTGGTGCAAATGACGCGCACCACGCCCTTCCTGCGAATGACCTTGCAGTTGCGGCACATCTTTTTCACCGATGCCTGTACTTTCATGGTCCTCTCCTGCTTCGCCCCGGTCCGCGTTGTTACACCCGAACCTGGGCTACTTCGCGCGGAAAACGATCCGCGCTCTTGTCAAATCATACGGCGTCAACTCCACCGTCACCTTGTCACCGGGCAGGATGCGGATGTAATGCATGCGCATCTTGCCGGAGATATGTCCCAACACGATGTGGCCATTTTCCAGCTTCACCCTGAAGGTCGCATTCGGGAGGTTCTCGACTATCTCCCCTTGCATCTCGATAACGTCTTCTTTCGACATATTCCTTTTGTGTAGCTCTACGCTCTGAAGAGGGGGATCAACAAGGGGCGCACCCCTCGTTCCCTCATCTCGTCGGGAACCCCGCCCCTTTGAAATTGGCCTTTTTCAACAGGCTTTCATACTGGTGCGACATGATGTACGCCTGCACCTGGGACATGAAATCCATGGTTACGACCACGATGATCAGCAGCGAGGTTCCGCCGAAGTAGAACGGCACGTTCCATTTCAGGATCATGAATTCGGGCAACAGGCAGACCAGGGTCACGTACACCGCGCCGGCCAAGGTGAGCCGCGTCAGGATCTTCTCCAAGTAGCGCGCGGTCTGATCGCCCGGGCGGATGCCGGGGACGAAGGCGCCGCTTTTTTTCAGGTTATCCGCGGTGTCTTTGGGGTTGTATTGCAGCGCGGTGTAGAAAAAACAGAAGAAGATGATCGCCCCCGAATACAGCATGACGTAGATCGGCTGGCCGGGCGAGAGCGTGCCGGAGATGTCGCGCAGCCAGCTCATGCTTTCGCTCTGGCCGAACCAGCCGGCCAGGGTCGCCGGGAACAGGATGATGCTTGATGCGAAAATCGGCGGGATCACGCCGGCCATGTTGAGCTTGAACGGCAGGTGCGAGGCCTGGCCGCCGTAAATCTTGTTGCCGACCTGGCGCTTGGCGTAGTTCACCAGAATCTTGCGCTGGCCGCGTTCGACGAAACACACGGCCCAGGTCACCAGCACCACTGCCGCCGCGATCAGGAGCGCCGTGAGCGGATGCATGGCGCCGGTGCGCACCAGCTCCAGCGTGCCGCCGACGGCGTTGGGCAGGCCCGCCGCAATGCCGGCGAAAATGATGATGGAAATGCCATTGCCCAGGCCGCGCTCGGTGATCTGCTCGCCCAGCCACATCAGGAACATGGTGCCGGTTACCAGCGTGCTCACGGTGACGAAGCGAAACATGAGCCCCGGTTCGAGCACCAGCCCCGGCTGCGATTCCAGCGCAATCGAAATGCCCGCCGCCTGAAACAGGCACAGGAACACGGTGCCATAGCGCGTGTACTGAGTGATCTTGCGCTGTCCCGCCTGGCCTTCCTTCTTCAGCTGCTCCAGCTGCGGCGACACCGTCGTCATCAGCTGCATGATGATCGAGGACGAGATGTAGGGCATGATGCCCAACGCGAAAATGGTGAAGCGCGACAAGGCGCCGCCGGAGAACATGTTGAACATGCCCAGGATCCCGCCCTGCTGCGACTGGAACAGCTCGGCCAGCACGTTCGGATCGATACCGGGCACCGGAATATGCGCACCGATGCGGAACACGACCAGCGCGCCGAGCAGGAACAGCAGACGCTTTTTCAGGTCGCCGAACTTGCCGGTCTTGCCGATGTTTTTGGTCGGGGTAGCCATCTCGCTGAGCGGCAATTAAGCCTTCTCGCCCTTCGCCTTGGGTTTGGACTTGCCTTTGGCAGCCGGTTCGGCCGCGGCTGCCTTTGACGCCTTCGACGCCTTGGGCGCCTTGGGCTTCGCCTTCGCCTTATCCGCGGGTTCGGCCTTGACCCCCTTGGGCGCCTCGGCCCTGGCTTTGGCCTTGGCGATGGCTTCCGCCCTGGCTTTGGCTTTCTTACCCTTGCCTACGGGCGCTTTCACTTCCAGCGCTGCGATACTGCCGCCGGCCGCTTCAATTGCTGCCCTGGCACCCTTGGTGACGCGCAGGCCGCTCAGGCTGACCTTGCGCTCGAGCTTGCCCGATAGGATGACCTTGACGGCTTCAGTTGCCTCGGGCACCACCCCCGCCTCTTTCAGCGCCTTCAGATCGATGTCTGCAATTGCCAATTTTTGCAGGTCGGACAGGCGCACCTCGGCGGTGAGCCCGCGCGCGAGCGAATTGAAACCGCGCTTGGGCAAGCGCCGCTGCAGCGGCATCTGGCCGCCCTCGAAACCGACTTTGTGAAAGCCGCCGGAGCGCGACTTCTGCCCTTTATGGCCCCGTCCCGCAGTCTTGCCCAGGCCCGAGCCGATGCCGCGGCCGACGCGACGCCGGGCGCGCTTCGCGCCTGCTGCAGGCTTGATCGTATTGAGCTGCATTTATGCCTCGCACTTCACCAGGTAGTACACCTTGTTGATCATGCCGCGGATCGCAGGGGTGTCCTGCAGCTCCACGGTGTGGTTGATGCGCTTCAAGCCCAGCCCGCGCACCGTCGCGCGGTGGGTAGCCTTGCAGCCGATCGCGCTTTTAACCAGGGTAACTTTGATTTTCTTGTCCGCCATGATTACCCTCAACCGGTGATTTCTTCGACCGACTTGCCGCGCTTGGCGGCGATCTCGGACGGCGTGTTCATGGATTTCAATCCCTGCAGGGTGGCGCGCACCACGTTGTAGGGACTGCCCGAGCCGATACACTTCGCGAGCACGTTGGTGACGCCCATGACCTCGAATACCGCGCGCATCGCGCCGCCGGCGATGATGCCCGTGCCTTCGGACGCCGGCTGCATGTAGACCTTGGCCGCGCCGTGGCGCCCCATCACCGCATGGTGCAGCGTGCCGTTCTTGAGGCTGACACGAAACATTTTGCGCCGCGCTTCTTCCATGGCTTTTTGCACCGCCACCGGAACTTCGCGCGACTTGCCCTTGCCCATCCCGACCCCGCCGTCGCCGTCGCCGACCACCGTGAGCGCAGCGAAGCTGAGGATGCGGCCGCCCTTCACCACTTTGGTGACGCGGTTGATCGCAACCATTTTCTCGCGCAGGCCGTCACCGCGGTCGTCCTGGCCCTGCATCTTGCCCTGCATCCTGCCCTGCATCTTCGCCATATTCGTCCCCGATTAAAACTTGAGCCCGGCTTCACGCGCCGCTTCTGCCAGCGCCTTGACACGGCCGTGATACTGCAAACCGCCGCGGTCGAACGCGACTTGCTCG
>DAIRFM010000009.1:6017-14623 GCA_036795025.1 Burkholderiales bacterium
CGCCTTGACACGGCCGTGATACTGCAAACCGCCGCGGTCGAACGCGACTTGCTCGATACCGAGTTGTTTGGCTTTGGCGGCGATGCGCTTGCCTACGGCCTCGGCCGCCTTTACGTTGCCGCCGTTCGCCACCGTCGCGCGCACTTCCTTCTCCAGCGTGGAGGCCGCAGTCAAAATCTTGGTGCCACAGGCGGAAATCACCTGAGCGTAGATGTGGCTGTTGGTGCGATGCACCGCGAGGCGCACCGCCTTGAGTTCAGCGATCTTGGCACGGGATCTACGTGCTCGGCGCAGTCGCGCCTGCTTTTTATCTATCATGGCTTTAGCTCCGCTTACTTCTTCTTGGTCTCTTTCAAGACCACCTTCTCGCCCGTATAGCGCACGCCCTTGCCCTTGTACGGCTCGGGACTGCGGTAGGCGCGCACCTCGGCGGCCACCTGGCCGACCTGCTGTTTGTCGGTGCCGCGAAGGATGATCTCGGTCTGGCTCGGGGTCTCGACCTTGACGCCCTTGGGCATCTGGTGCACCACCGGATGGGAGAAACCGAGCGCCAGGTTGAGCTTGTCGCCCTGCGCCTGTGCGCGGTAGCCGACGCCGACCAGCGTCAGCTTCCTTTCGAAGCCCTTGGTCACACCCTCCACCATATTGGCCACCAGGGCGCGGATGGTGCCGGACATGGCATTGGCCTGCGTCGAGTCATTGTTTACCTGGCACAGCAGCTTGTCGCCGTCGCGCTCGAGCCGGATATCACTGCTCAAGCGCTGCGTCAGCGTGCCCAGCGGCCCTTTGACCGCGACCTGCTCGGCCGACAGCGTCACTTCGACGCCCTTGGGCACCACGATGGGATTTTTTCCGATTCGCGACATGATTTCGTTCCCTTAAGCCACGATGCACAGCACTTCGCCGCCAATCCCGGTGGCGCGCGCTTTTCTGTCGGTCATCACGCCCTTGGAGGTGGAGACGATGGCGATTCCCAGTCCGTTCATGATCTTGGGAATATCATCGCGGCCCTTGTAAATACGCAGTCCGGGGCGGCTGACGCGCTCGATCTTCTCGATCACCGGCGCGCCGGCGTAGTACTTGAGCGCGATCTCGAGGGTGGGTTTTCCGTCCTCGTCGCGCACCTTGAAATCATCAACGTAGCCCTCGTCCTTCAGCACTTGGGCTATGGACGCTTTCACGCGCGACGAAGGCATCGCCACCGACAGCTTTTCCGCAAGTTGCGCATTGCGAATGCGGGTCAGCATATCGGCGATCGGGTCACTCATGCTCATGCTTTGTCTCCTCTCACCAGCTGGCTTTGGTCATGCCGGGAATCTCGCCACGCATGGCGATTTCGCGCAGCTTGTTGCGCCCCAAGCCGAACTTGCGGTACACGCCGCGCGGGCGGCCCGTCAGCTTGCAGCGGTTCCGGACACGCGTCGGGGACGCGTTCCGCGGCAGCTGCTGCAACTGCATGCGCGCCGCCATCCGCTCGTCTTCGGGTTGCTTGAAGTCGTTGATGATGGCGAGCAGCGCTGCGCGTTTGACCTCGAATTTCTTCACGGTCTTGCGACGCTTTTCGTTACGGTTGATGACTGCGGTTTTTGCCATGGCGCAATCCTTCAGGTCTTGAACGGGAATTTGAAGGCCGCGAGCAGCGCCTTGGCTTCCTCGTCGGTCTTCGCAGTGGTGGTGATGCTGATGTTCATGCCACGCAGGGCATCGATCTTGTCGTACTCGACCTCGGGGAAAATGATCTGCTCTTTGACGCCGAGGTTGTAGTTGCCGCGGCCGTCAAAAGCGCGCTGTGACAGGCCGCGAAAGTCGCGGATCCGCGGTATCGCGATACTGACCAGACGGTCGAGAAACTCGTACATGCGCACGCCGCGCAGGGTCACCATGCAGCCGATCGCCAGACCCTTGCGGATCTTGAAACCGGCGATAGGTTTCTTCGACAACGTTACCACCGGTTTTTGGCCGGCGATCTTGGTCATGTCGCCGACGGCGTTGTCCATGATTTTCTTGTCGTTGACGGCCTCGCCCACGCCCATGTTGAGCGTGATCTTCTCGATGCGCGGAACCTGCATCGCCGTCTTGTACCCGAACTTCTTGACCAGATCGGGCACCACCGTCTCTTTGTAATAGCTGTATAAGCGTGCCATAGCGTTATCTCTCTCAGGCGTCCACGACTTCGCCGTTGGACTTGAAAATACGCACCTTGCGGCCGTCCTCCAGCGTCTTGAAACCGACGCGGTCGGCTTTCTGCGTTTGCGGGTTGAACAGCGCAACGTTGGAAATGTCGATCGGCATGTCCATGTCGACGATGCCGCCGGTCTGGCCCTTCATCGGATTGGGCTTCTGGTGTTTTTTCGCGCGATTAACGCCCTCGACCAGCAGATGCTTGTCATCCACGCGGCGCAGCACCGTACCGCGCTTGCCCTTGTCCTTGCCGGTGGTGACGATCACGTCGTCGCCTTTGCGAATCTTTTGCATGGCCTTCGATTCCTATATTCCTGACTTGGGGAGTTACGAGGGGGGCTTGCCCCCTTGTTCCATCAACCCGTCTCTTACAAAACTTCGGGCGCGAGCGACACGATCTTCATGAAGCGCTCGTTGCGCAGCTCGCGCGTCACCGGCCCGAATATGCGCGTGCCGATCGGCTCCAGCTTGGCGTTGAGCAGCACCGCGGCATTGGTATCGAACTTGATCAACGAGCCGTCGGCACGGCGCACGCCTTTGGCGGTGCGCACGACCACAGCACTGTAGATCTCGCCCTTTTTCACGCGGCCGCGCGGAGCGCAGTCCTTGACGCTGACCTTGATCACATCGCCGATGCCGGCATAACGCCGCTTCGAGCCGCCCAATACCTTGATGCACATGACGGCGCGCGCACCGGTGTTGTCGGCCACATCCAATACACTTTGCATCTGAATCATGATTTGTTTCCTCTCCAACTTGAACCGCTTGCGCCCCACCTTTCGGTGTGCCTAACGCGTTGCGGCCAGTCTTGGAACCCGTTGGGGTGAACGCCCAGCCTGAGGCGGGGCGGTAACGCGAAAAACGGTGAATTGTATCCCACCTCGCCCACCAGGGCAAGGTTTTTGTGCGCCTTAAATGTTCTTGGCTCTTTCGACCAACTTCGTGACCTTCCACGCCTTGGTCTTCGAGATCGGACGCGTTTCCTCGATCATCACCAGATCGCCGAGCTTGTACTCATTGTTCTCGGAGTGGGCGTGGTATTTCTTTGACAGGGTCACGATCTTTCCCAGCATGGGGTGACGCACACGGCGTTCGATCAGTACCGTCACGGTCTTGTTCATCTTGTCGCTGACCACGCGGCCGGTGAGGGCGCGAATAACCTTGATTGCCTTGGTTGTCTGGGTATCGCTCATTTGCTTGCCGCCTTCTGTGCAATGATGGTGCGCACCCGCGCGATGTCGCGGCGGGTCTTCTTCAGCTGGCTGTTGTTGCTCAGCTGCTGCGTCGCAACCTGCATGCGAAGGCTGAATTGCGCCTTCAGCAGGTCGTTCAGTTCCTGGTTCAGCTGCGCCATGTCCTTGGCGCGCAGTTCACTCGGTTTCATCTCTTTACCCCACTAAACGGTGGACAAAGGCGGTGGCGATCGGCAGCTTGGCCGCGGCCAGCCGGAACGCCTGCCGTGCCAGCACCTCATCTACGCCGTCCATTTCATACAGCACCTTGCCGGGAACGATTTCGGCGACGAAATACTCCGGGTTGCCCTTGCCGTTGCCCATGCGCACCTCGGCCGGCTTCTGCGAAATCGGCTTGTCCGGAAAAATCCGGATCCAGATGCGCCCGCCGCGCTTGATGTGGCGGGTCATGGCGCGGCGCGCGGCTTCGATCTGGCGCGCGGTCAGGCGACCGCGGCCGATGGCTTTGAGCCCATACTCGCCGAAAGCGACCTTGTTGCCGCGCGTAGCAATGCCCTTGTTGCGGCCCTTTTGCTGCTTGCGGTATTTTGTCCTGGCTGGTTGAAGCATCTTAGGCTCCTGTCTTCTTTGTCACGCGCCTGACCGTGGTCTTGGCCTTGGCCGCGGGTTTGGCGGTTTCGTTAGTCGATCCCTCGACCTTGGCTTCGGTCTTGGTTACGTCACCGGCTTTGGCAGCGCCCTCCGACGAGGCCTTCTTGCGCGCGCGCGGTGCCGCCTTCTTGGGCTTGGCGTCTGCACTGGCTTCGGTCTTGGCTGCCGGAGCCCCGGCCTTGGCCACCGGGGCCGGGGCCTTTCTCACTTTCTTCGGCTGCGGCGCTTCTTCCGGCGCGGAGCCGGGCACCGTCGCGGGCTGCTCGCTCTTACCTACGGTCTCACCCTTGTATACCCACACCTTGATGCCGATCACGCCGTAGGTGGTCTTGGCCTCGCCAAAACCGTAATCGATGTCGGCGCGCAGCGTGTGCAGCGGCACACGGCCCTCGCGGTACCACTCGTTGCGCGCGATCTCGATCCCGTTCAGTCTGCCCGAACTTGCGATCTTGATGCCCTGCGCGCCCAGGCGCATGGCGTTCTGCATGGCGCGTTTCATCGCGCGGCGGAACATGATGCGCTTCTCCAGCTGCTGCGCGATGGAATCGGCAATGAGCTGGGCATCGATTTCGGGCTTCCGGATCTCCTCGATGTTGACGTGCACCATCTGCACGCCCAGTATCTTGCGCAGCTCGGCCTTCAGCACCTCGATGTCCTCGCCCTTCTTGCCGATGACCACGCCGGGCCGGGCGCTGTAGATGGTGATGCGCGCGTCCTTGGCCGGACGCTCGATCACCACGCGGCCGACCGAGGCATGCGCAAGCTTTTTCTTCAGGTAGTCGCGTACCTTCAGGTCTTCGTTGAGCATGGCGCCGAAGTTCTTGCTGTTGGCGTACCAGCGCGAGCCCCAGTTCTTGTTGACTGCGAGGCGGAACCCGATCGGGTGGATTTTCTGTCCCATGACTGTCCTTTATTTTTTGGCCGCGGCATCCGCCGCGCGTGCTTTGACTGCGGCCTTGGCCGCGGTGCGTTTTGCTTTGACCTCGTCACCCACCGTGATGAAAATGTGGCAGGAGTGCTTGTTGATGCGGTTGCCGCGGCCCTTGGCGCGCGCGTGAAAGCGCTTGAGCATCGAGCCCTGCTCGACAAAGATGGTCTGCACCTTCAGCTCGTCGATATCGGCGCCGTCGTTGTGCTCGGCGTTGGCGATTGCCGACTCCAGCACTTTCTTGATGATCTTGGCGCCCTTCTTCGGGCTGAATGCAAGTACGTTGAGCGCCTTGTCCACCGCTAGGCCGCGGATCAGGTCGGCAACGAGCCGCCCTTTCTGCGCCGACAGGCGGACACCGCGCAAGCTGGCTCTGGTTTGCATCGCTATCACTCCTATTTCTTCGCCGCCGGGGCCGGGGCGGGGGCGGGAGTCCCGCCGCCGGGCGCTGCGACTTTTCTATCGGCCGAGTGGCTCTTGAAGGTGCGGGTGAGAGCAAACTCACCCAGCTTGTGGCCCACCATGTTCTCGGAAATGTAGACCGGAATATGCTGTTTGCCGTTATGCACCGCGATGGTCAAGCCGACGAAATCCGGCAGGATGGTGGAGCGGCGCGACCAGGTCTTGATCGGGCGCTTGTCGCCGCTGCCGCGCACTTTCTCGACCTTGCCCAACAGATGGTGGTCAACGAACGGGCCCTTCTTGATTGAACGTCCCATGTTCTATCCTCTATTTCTGGTAGCGGCGATTGACGATCATGCCGCTGGTGCGTTTGTTCTTGCGTGTGCGATAGCCCTTGGTGAGCGTGCCCCAAGGGCTGACCGGATCCCGGCCCGCGGCAGTCTTGCCTTCGCCGCCGCCGTGGGGGTGGTCGACCGGGTTCATGGCCACGCCGCGCACGGTCGGGCGCACGCCGCGCCAGCGCATGCGGCCGGCCTTGCCCACCGATTCCAGCGAATGCTCTTCATTGCCGACTTCGCCGATGGTGGCGCGGCACTCGATGTGCACCTTGCGCACTTCGCCGGAGCGCAGGCGAAGCTGGGCGTAACTGCCCTCGCGTGCGAGGAGTTGCACCGAGGTGCCGGCCGCGCGCGCAATCTGCGCGCCTTTGCCGGGCAGCATCTCGACGCAATGCACGGTGGTGCCGACCGGAATATTGCGCAGCGGCAGGGTATTGCCCGGCTTGATTGGCGCTTCCGAACCCGACATGAGCTGCATGCCCACCGCGACGCCCTTGGGCGCGATGATGTAGCGGCGCTCGCCGTC
Source organism: Burkholderiales bacterium (assembly GCA_036795025.1). Taxonomy (GTDB): domain Bacteria; phylum Pseudomonadota; class Gammaproteobacteria; order Burkholderiales; family SG8-39; genus 2-12-FULL-64-23. The sequence continues at coordinate 12,237 of DAIRFM010000009.1, forward strand.
CGTATAGCACAGCAGGGCCAGATTGGCGCTGCGATTCGGATCGTATTCCAGGCGCTCGACCTTGGCCGAGATTCCGTCCTTGGCGCGCTTGAAATCGACGATGCGGTATTGCTGCTTGTGGCCACCGCCCTGATGGCGCATGGTGATATGGCCGTTGTTGTTGCGTCCGGCGCGCTTGGACTGCGGTTCGAGCAGGGGGGCGTGGGGCTTGCCCTTGTACAGGTCGGGGTTGACGACCTTGACCAAGGCGCGGCGGCCCGGTGAAGTGGGTTTTACTTTGACGAGTGCCATGGTCTACTCCGCCGCGTGAAAGTTGATTTCCTGGCCGGGCTTCAGGCAGACATACGCCTTTTTCCAGTTCTTGCGCCGGCCGGTCAGTTTGCCGAAACGCTTTTGCTTGCCCTTGACGTTGGCGACCTGCACGCTCTCGACCTCGACCTTGAACAGCAGTTCGACCGCGGCTTTGATCTCGGGCTTGGTCGCGTTGCCGACAACGCGGAACACCACCTGCTCGTTTTTCTCGGCCACGTAGGTGCTCTTCTCCGATACTTGCGGGGCGAGCAGCACCTGCATCAGGCGTTCCTGATTCTTTACTTGCGGCGCGTTCATCCCAGCATCTCCTCGAATTTGCTGACCGCCTTGCGGGTCAGGATCACGTTCTTGTAGCGGATGAGCGACACCGGGTCGGCTTCCGTCACTTCGAGCACCAGCACATTGGGCAGGTTCCTCGAGGACAGGACCAGGTTGTCGTCGAGCTCGTCGGTGATGAGCAGGAGCGAATCGGAGACACCCATGTCCTTCACTTTCTGCAGGAACAGCTTGGTCTTGGGTGCTTCCAGGACGAAGGTCTCGACCACCTTCAAGCGGTCTTCGCGCGCGAGCTGCGACAGAATCGACGCGACGCCGGCGCGGTACATCTTGCGATTCAGCTTCTGCGTGAAATTCTCATCCGGGCTCGACGGGAAAATCCTGCCGCCGCCGCGCCACAGAGGGCTGGAGGCCATGCCCGCGCGGGCGCGGCCGGTGCCCTTCTGGCGCCACGGCTTGCGCGTGGACTTGGCGATCTCGCTGCGCCCCTTCTGCGCGCGCGTGCCCTGGCGTGCGTTGGCCTGATAGGCCGTCACCACCTGATGGATCAGCGGTTCGTTGTAGTCGCGCCCGAACAGCGCGTCCGATGCGGCCATGGTCGAGGCTGCGTGGCCTTTGGCGTCGATCAGTTTCAGTTCCATTATTTCTTACCCCCCTTGGCCGGCGCGGCAACGACTTTCTTGGCGCGGGCCTTGGTCGCCGGATGCACCAGCAAATCGCCGCCCTTGCTGCCGGGGACCGAGCCCTTGATCAGCAGCAGCTGGCGCTCCGCATCGATGCGCACGATCTCCAGGCTCTGGGTGGTGCGGGTGACGTTGCCGAGTTGGCCCGCCATGCGTTTGCCCGGAAACACGCGGCCGGGATCCTGCGCCATCCCGGTCGAACCCGGGGCGTTATGCGACCTGGAATTGCCATGGCTCGCGCGTTGGGAGGAAAAATGGTGGCGCTTGATCGCGCCGGAAAAACCCTTGCCGTGCGAGGTTCCGGTCACATCCACCATCTGACCGACCTGGAACAGGTCCACGCCCACCTTGCCGCCGAGCTTCAGGTTGGCGAGTTGCTCGGCGGTAACGCGGAATTCCTTCAGCGTGTGACCGGCCTCGACCGCGGCTTTGGCGAAATGGCCGGCAGCGGACTTGTTGACACGCGAGGCGCGGCGCTTGCCGAAAGCGACCTGCACGGCAACATAGCCGTCGGTCTGGGCAGTCTTGATCTGGGTCACGCGGTTGTCGGACACGTCCACCACGGTCACCGGGACGGAGTCGCCGTCGTCAGTGAATACGCGGGTCATGCCAACCTTGCGGCCGACTAATCCTAAGCTCATCTTCTTTCCCTTCGTTAAAAGGCGCCGACTACAATTGGCCGGCAATCATCAATTCGCGCCCGAGGTTTTGCTCTCGGTGCGCGTGGTGCTGCAATTACAGCTTGATCTCCACATCCACACCGGCCGGAAGATCCAATTTCATCAGCGCATCCACGGTCTTGTCCGTGGGGTCGATAATGTCCATCAGCCGCAGGTGGGTGCGGATCTCGAACTGGTCGCGCGCGGTCTTGTTCACGTGCGGGGAGCGCAGCACGTCGAAGCGCTCGATGCGGGTGGGCAGGGGCACTGGTCCCTTGACCACGGCGCCGGTGCGTTTCGCGGTCTCGACGATCTCCAGCGCCGACTGATCGATCAGACGGTAGTCGAACGCCTTGAGGCGAATCCTGATTTTCGTGCTTTGCATGTTAGTTCCTGGTTATGCGTGAATCACGGTGGAGTGAGTGTGTTAAGCCCCACCTCCCCGCGCTTCACGCCT
>DAIRFM010000125.1:0-5561 GCA_036795025.1 Burkholderiales bacterium
ACAGAATTACCGTTAGGCGGCTGATTTAGGGGAGCACGAGGGGCCAAGGAAGGGGAGGGACCCTTCCTTTCCCTCCCTGGTCCCCTCGTTTTGTTACGGATCCTAAGCGCCGTAATGCTGCAGGCGCTCGATGTAGCGCGCGATCAGGTCGACTTCGAGGTTGACGCGGCTGCCGGGATTGAGGTTCTTCAGGTTGGTCACCGTGATGGTATGCGGTATCAGGTTGATTTCGAACTCGGCACCGGCGACGCGGTTGACGGTGAGGCTGACGCCGTTCACCGTGATCGAGCCTTTGCGCGCTATGTACTTGGCCAGTTCCTGCGGCGCGCGAATTGCGAGCAGGAAGCTCTCGCCCGCTGCTTCGAAGCGCGTCACCTCGCCCACGCCGTCGACGTGACCGGACATCAGGTGTCCGCCCAGGCGGTCTGACAGGCGCAGCGATTTTTCAAGATTGACTTCGTTCGGCGCGCCCAGCCCCGCGGTGCAGCCGATGGTCTCCTGCGACACATCCACGTCGAAGCGGTCGCCGTGCACGGCGATGACCGTGAGGCAGGCGCCGTTGACGGCGATGCTGTCGCCTACCGCCACGTCGGACAGGTCGAGCATGCCGGCGTCGATGGTGAGGCGCAGCCCCTGGTCGCGTGGCGCGGCGTTGGTGATTTTTCCGATCGAAGTGACGATGCCGGTGAACATGGCTAATTGACGACCCGGGCGAGAATGCGAATGTCGCGGCCTATGGTCCGCACGTCGCCGAATTGTACCAGCCGCTTCCGCTCAAGGTCTGCGAGTTCGGGGAGTTTGAACATGCCGCACGCGGTATCGCCGAGGATGCTGGGCGCGAGATAGATCAGGATTTCATCCACCAGGCCTTCGCGCAGCAGCGAGCCGTTCAGCTTGAACCCGGCCTCGACATGCACCTCGTTGATTTCGCGGCGCGCGAGTTCGCGCATCAGATCCATCAATTCCACCTTGCCCTGGGCGTTCGGAAGCACCACCACCTCGGCGCCCTTGTCGCGCAAGGCGGCGATGCTGGCCTTGTTTTCCACTGCGGCAGCGACCAGCACCTGTCCGCTTTGCAGCAGCTTCGCCGACAGCGGCAGTTGCAGCTGGCTGTCCACCAGCACCTTGAGCGGCTGGCGCGTAGTCTCGACCTCGCGCACGTTGAGTTGCGGGTCGTCGTTCCTGACCGTGCCGATGCCGGTGAGCACGGCGCAGGCGCGGGCACGCCAGGCGTGGCCGTCGCGGCGTGCCTCGGGCCCGGTGATCCACTGGCTCTGGCCGTTGGCCAACGCCGTTCTGCCATCCAGGCTCGCTGCAATTTTCGTGCGCACCCAGGGCCGGCCGCGGCTCATGCGCGAAACGAAGCCGCTGTTCAGTGCGCGCGCCTCGTCTTGCATCAGCCCGGACTCGACCTCGATTCCCGCGGCGCGCAGCCTGGCGAAGCCGCTGCCTGCAACCTTGGAATTCGGATCCTGCATCGCCGCGACCACGCGCGCGATTCCGGCTTCGATCAGCGCATCGACGCAGGGCGGCGTGCGTCCGTAATGGCTGCAGGGCTCCAGCGATACGTACGCCGTCGCGCCGCGCGCGCGCGCGCCTGCTGCGCGCAGGGCCAGAACCTCCGCATGCGGCGCTCCGGTCTTTTCGTGCCAGCCGGCGCCTACCGCCTGGCCGTCGCGCACGATCACGCAGCCGACGCGGGGATTGGGTGTGGCGGTGTACAGGCCCTTTTCGGCGAGGCGCAGCGCCTCGGCCATGTGCTGCTGATCGGCGGGGCTGAACATGCGGACAGCGCGTTCGGGACGAAAAGACCCTAAGGGCCCTGGCGCCGCGCTTTGCGCCCCGGGCGCTTGACCTGCAAAATGGCGTCGCGGAAATCGTCGACGCGCTGGAAGTCTTCGTACACCGAGGCGAAGCGGATGTAGGCGACGTCGTCCATTTTCTTCAGCTCCCGCATCACCAGCTCGCCGATGGTGCGCGACTTGATCTCGCGCTCGCCCAGGGCGAGGATGCGCGCTTCGACGCGGTTGATGGCATCGTCGACGTTGTCGGTCGGCACCGGTCGTTTGTGCAGCGCGCGCATGAAGCCGGTGCGGATTTTCTCGCGGTCGTAGGCGGTGCGGTAGCCGTTCGACTTGATCACCGTGGGCATGGCCAACTCCACCCGCTCGTAGGTGGTGAAGCGCTTGCCGCATTCCTTGCACTGGCGCCGGCGGCGCACGCTTGCCGCGTCTTCGGACAAGCGCGAGTCGATGACCGCGGTATCGTCAGCTTTGCAGAAAGGGCATTTCATGATTTTTGGAGGCGGAAGGGGAAAGGGGAAACGGGTGGGGGTGCGATGCAGCCCCCTGCGCTGTTTGCTCCTCGCTCTTCTCCGCTCACGATGCCAAAGCGAAATTCTGCGCTTGGGCAGAGCGCGAGGCCTCGTGGCCCCCATACACGGGAAACTTCAGGCACAAGGCCTGGGTTTGCGCCAGCACGCGCTGCTGCACCGCCTCGCTTTGCGGCGCATCGAGCACGTCTGCGATCAGATTGGCGAGCTGTTCCGTTTCCGCGAGGCCGAAGCCGCGGGTGGTGATGGCGGGGCTGCCGATGCGGATGCCGCTGGTCACTGTAGGCTTTTGCGGGTCGTTGGGGATGGCGTTCTTGTTGACGGTCATATGCGAGCGGCCGAGCGCGTCCTCGGCGTCGCGGCCGGTGATGCCCTTGGCGCGCAGGTCGACCAGGAACAGGTGGCAGTCGGTACCTCCTGAAACGATGCGCAGGCCACGATTCTGCAGCACGCGTGCCATCGCGCGGGCGTTGGCGACGACCTGCGCCTGGTAGCCCTTGAATTCGGGCGCAAGCGCCTCCTTGAAGGCGACCGCCTTGGCGGCGATGACGTGCATCAGCGGGCCGCCCTGCAGTCCCGGAAACACCGCGGAGTTGATCAGCTTCTCGTATTCGGCCTTGGCGAAAATCAACCCGCCGCGCGGGCCGCGCAGGGTCTTGTGCGTGGTGCTGGTGACGAAATCGGCGATGCCGATCGGGCTCGGATAGTGGCCGGTGGCGATGAGGCCGGCGTAGTGCGCCACGTCGGCCATCAGGTAGGCGTCGACCTCGTCGGCGATGTCGCGAAAGCGCTGCCAGTCGATGACGCGCGAATAGGCGGACGCTCCGGCGACGATGAGCCGCGGATTGTGCTCGCGCGCCAGGCGCTCGACCTCGTCGTAGTCGATTATCTCGTCCGCGTCCAGGCCGTAGGACAAAGCATGGTAGAGCTTACCGGAGAGATTGACCGAGGCGCCGTGCGTGAGATGCCCTCCATGAGCGAGCGACATGCCCAGAATGGCGTCGCCCGGCTTGAGCGCCGCAAAATAGACGGCCTGGTTGGCCTGCGAGCCGGAGTGCGGCTGCACGTTGGCGTAAGCGGCACCGAACAGTTCCTTGGCGCGCTCGATCGCCAGGTACTCGGCCACGTCCACCTGGGCGCAACCGCCGTAGTAGCGCTTGCCTGGATAGCCTTCGGCGTATTTGTTGGTGAGTTGCGAGCCCTGCGCTTCGAGCACCGCGCGGCTGACGTAGTTTTCGGAGGCGATCAACTCGATGTGGCTTTCCTGGCGCCGGTTCTCCGCCTGGATGGCCTGCCACAGTTCGGTGTCGATCGCGGCCAGATTGTTGTTGAGCGAGGACATTAAGCTTCGTCTGCAGGATTAATGAAGCGTAATTTTAGCACGCAGCCACCGCGTTCCGGAGGGCGGATTGGCCTGCCACTAGAATCTTGTAACCAATTGTTTAATAGTTATATTGTCCCCAATGCTTCAAATTCCGACACCTGCCAAGAGCAGCCATTGCGCGCTCCGCGCGCCAACCGTGGTTTTGGTACGGATGAAAAGCGCATCCGTACCAAAACCACGGTTATTGATAAAAGCAAAAGCGTAACTCTGCAACAACGGTCGCCGCGAACATCAGGCAATGCGCTTGAGCAACGCCAGCATGCGCTCGAAGGTTTTGCCATAAGGCGGGTACATGAGAAACATGCCGTTCAGCCGCGGCTGCGTGAATACGGGCTTTTCCTTGCTGAAGGTGCGAAAACCCCATTCTCCATGGTAGGAGCCCGTGCCGCTGGCGCCCACGCCGCCGAAGGGTTGGTCCTCCTGGGCGATGTGCCATATGCAGTCATTCAAAGTGACCCCGCCGGAAATCGTCTGGTTCAGCACCTTGTCGCGGCTCGCGCCGTCGGCACCGAACCAGTACAGGGCCAAAGGCCGGTCGTGACGGTTGATGTAAGAGATAGCCTCTTCGATTCGGTCATAACCCAACACCGGCAGGATCGGGCCGAAAATCTCCTCCTGCATCAACTTCATCTCCGGCGTCGCTCCCAGAACCAGCACCGGCGGCTGCTTGCGCCTGGCCGGATCGAACGTTTCGGCCGCTGGATTGATAGTCACGATGCGCGCGCCCTTGGCCCGCGCGTCTTCGAGCAATCCTTGCAGGCGGGCGAAATGGCGGTCGCTGACGATGCTGGTGTAATCCGGGTTGGCGGCGAGGCGCGGGTACATTTCGGCGACCGCGCGCTGCATGTGTTCGACGAAGCTGTCGATCCGGTCGTTGGGCACGAAGGCGTAGTCGGGGGCGATGCAGGTCTGGCCGGCGTTGAGCAGCTTGCCGAAAGCGAGGCGCGGCGCCACCCTGGCAAGGTCGCTGGAAGGATCGAGAATGGCCGGTGATTTGCCGCCCAACTCCAGCGTCACGGGGGTGAGGTTTTTCGCCGCCGCCTGGGCCACCATTCTTCCGACCGCAGTGGACCCGGTGAAGAACAGATGGTCGAAGGGCAGTTCGGTGAATGCCTTGCCGGTCTGGGCATCGCCAATCACTACCGCCATTTCTTCCTCGGCAAAGGACTCACCCACGATGCGCTGCAGCAGTTCGGAAAAGCGCGGCGTCAATTCCGAAGGCTTGATCATGACCCGGTTGCCGGCCGCGATCGCCGCCACGGCGGGGGTGACGGATAGCTGATAGGGATAATTCCACGGCGCCACGATACCGACCACGCCCAGCGGTTGGCGCATCAGGCGGTTGCTGGCGGGGAGGTAGTGCAAGGCGGTGGGAACCCGCCGCGTCCTCATCCAGCCCTTGAGGTGACGGCGCGCGTGGCGGATCGTTGCGCCCATCAGAACCAGTTCGGCCATCCGCGTTTCGTGCGCCGAACGGTGGCCGAAGTCGGCGCCGATGGCTTCAATGATCCGAGTTCCGTGCTTCTCGTTCATCGCCGCGAGGCGGTCGAGGCGATCTTGCCGCACTGCGATAGACGGATTCATCTCCGCAGCAAAGGCTGCGCGCTGGCGTTCCAGAATTTCGAACAGCGCTCCGGTGGGCGAAGTTTCCATAGTGCCTCCTGTAATCGATGGCCGCTAGAATACACTGGTTCAGAGTACGCTCGACGCTCAAAGGCATCCATCGCATCGCGCAGGCATTGCGGCGTCCAATCTGAACTGCGGCAGATGCGTGAGTTTGGAGAAAGGATTAGATCAAGCGGCAGAGCGCCTTGATGTCGGCGTTGCCGCCGGAAATGACGACGC
>DAIRFM010000126.1:0-1838 GCA_036795025.1 Burkholderiales bacterium
CCTGGCGCCGGCGCTCTCCTCAAACGAGGCCAACGGAGCTCAGATTGTGGATAGCATCGGAGAAGACTGCTTTCGCAAAGGAGGCCAGGCAAGGATAGGTCGCGCTGCAGCGGAGGCCATTCGCGCAGTTGCCAATATTCTCAGCATTGCCTGGGTTGAAGAGTCCCTGAAACAACCTGCTCGCATAATCTGCCCGCGCAGTTCACGCTGTCCGCGCCAAGGACAATGCAATGTGGGTCCGGCGAAGCTCGGCCGAGACATTACTGACATCAAACGGGAAATCCTCACTGAAAGGAGATAGCGGCTTCCGCCAAACCGCTTCCCCTAACCAGGTAATACGGATACCCTTTGTAACGAACCCCCGGTTCAGGCCGCGCTCAGTTTCGCGTATTCCAGCGCCAGCCACTTCATTCCCTGGCGGCCGAAATTGATCTGCAGGCGCGCATCCGGCCCCTGGCCTTCGGCGTCGACGATCACGCCCTGGCCGAATTTGGCGTGGACCACGTTCTGGCCGATGCGCCAGCCCATCTGGGTCGCGCGCGGCAGGCTCCTCGGTATGGCCGCGTCCCGCGCCGACGCGAGCACCGGCTCGGGCAGCGGCTGGCCGCTCACGCGCGGCGTCAGCCATTTCACCAGGCCCGCCGGTATCTCGTCGAGAAAGCGCGAGGCGACGTTGTAGCGCGTCTGCCCGTGCAGCATGCGGTTCTGCGCGAACGACAGATACAGGCGCGAGCGCGCGCGGGTGATGGCCACGTACATCAGGCGCCGCTCCTCTTCCAGGCCGTCGTTCTCGTTGCGGCTCTGCTCGTGCGGGAACAGGCCCTCTTCCAGCCCGGTGACGAACACCGCCTGGAACTCGAGGCCCTTGGCCGAATGCACGGTCATCAGCTGCAGCGCGTCCGAGCCCTCGCCCGCCTGGTGCTCGCCCGCCTCGAGTGCGGCGTGCGCCAGGAACGCGGCCAGGTCCTGCTGTTCGTCCTGCTCCTGCACGAACAGCGCCGCCGCGTTGACCAGCTCCTGCAGGTTCTCCAGCCGGTCGGCGCCATCCTTCTCCGCCTGGAAATACGCGAGCAGCCCGGACCTCGCCAGCATGTGCTCGGCGATCTCGGGCAGGGGCAGGCCTTCGGCCTCCTGGCGCAAGGCCGCGATCATGGCGACGAAGGCGCCGAGGGTGTTGCCCGCCTTGCCGGCGAGCTGCGGCACAGCGTTGTAGAGGCTGGTATTGCCGGCCCTGGCCGCGTCCTGCAAGGCCTCGAGCGAACGCGCGCCGATGCCGCGCGCGGGAAAGTTGACCACGCGCAGGAACGCGCTGTCGTCCTCGGAGCTGGCGATCAGCCGCAGATAGGCCAGCGCGTGCTTGACTTCCATGCGCTCGAAAAAGCGCAGCCCGCCGTAGACGCGGTAGGGAATGCCGGCGGAGAACAGCGCGTGCTCGAGGATGCGCGACTGCGCGTTGGAGCGGTAGAGCACGCCGATCTCGCGCCGCGCCAGCCCGTCGCGGTTGAGCGCCTGCACTTCCTCGGCCAGCCAGTGGGCCTCGTAGCCGTCGGTCTGCGCTTCGTAAATCCGCAGCGGCTCACCGTGCCCGGCCGCGGTCCACAGATTCTTGCCCAGGCGCTTGCGGTTGTTGGAAATGAGCGCGTTGGCCGCGTCGAGGATGTTGCCGTGCGAGCGGTAATTCTGCTCCAGGCGGATCACGTTCTCAACCTTGAAGTCGCGCTCGAAATCGGTCATGTTGCCGACATTCGCCCCGCGGAAGGCGTAGATCGACTGGTCGTCGTCGCCGACCGCGAAAATCACGCTGCTGTTTTCACGACGGCTTTCGCCGTGGCCGGCCA
>DAIRFM010000126.1:1938-5558 GCA_036795025.1 Burkholderiales bacterium
TCGTCCACCAGGATATGGCGGAAGCGCCCCTGGTAGTGCTCGCGCAGGATTTCGTTTTTCGACAGCAGCTCGAAGCTCCTGAGCAGCAGCTCGGCGAAATCGACTGCGCCCTCGCGCTGGCACTGCTCGTCGTAGGCGGCGTAGATCTCGGCGTAGCGGCGGCTGAATTCATCGTAGGCCTCGGCCTCGCTCGCGCGCTTGCCCTCTTCCTTGTTGGCGTTGATGTAATGCTGCACCTGCTTCGGCGGAAAGCGGTCTTCGTCCACGTTCATCGCCTTCAGCACGCGCTTCACCAGCGACAGCTGGTCGGCCGAGTCGAGGATCTGAAACAGCTGCGGCAGTCCCGCGTCGCGGAAGTGCGCGCGCAGCAGGCGGTTGCACAGCCCGTGGAAAGTGCCCACCCACATGCCGCGGGTGGAGATCGGCAGCATGGCGGAGATGCGCGTGAGCATTTCCTTCGCCGCCTTGTTGGTGAACGTGACCGCGAGCACGCCGGCGGGGCTGACGTTGCCGGTCTGGATCAGCCAGGCGATGCGCGTGGTGAGCACGCGCGTCTTGCCCGAGCCCGCGCCCGCCAGGATCAGCGCGGACTGGTTGGGCAGGGTGACGGCGGCGAGCTGTTCGGGGTTGAGATTGGCGAGAAGGGACATCGTGCGGCACGCGTTTTTTTACAACCGCGATTCTACCGCAGCGGCAGGCCGAGGCAGCCAAGGATTTCGCGGATGCGCCCGATTTCTTGCGCTGCTGCCGCCGCTTTAGTCTGGATCGAGGGGCAGCCTTGTATAATGCCAGTTTGTCATTGATCGAAGCGTCCATGCAACCCCAGTACCACGCCGAAGCCATCGAACGCGCAGCCCAGCAACATTGGGAGAAAACCCAGGCATTCCGCGCCACCGAGGAACCGCCGGGGAAAAGCGCCCGCCCGAAATATTATTGCCTGTCGATGTTCCCCTACCCCTCGGGCAAGCTGCACATGGGGCACGTCAGAAACTATACCATCGGCGATGCGCTCACCCGCTTTCACCGCATGCGCGGCTACAACGTGCTGCAACCCATGGGCTGGGACGCATTCGGGCTGCCGGCCGAGAACGCCGCGATGGCCAACAGCGTGCCGCCGGCGAAGTGGACCTACGACAACATCGCCTACATGAAAAAGCAGCTCCAGTCGCTGGGCTTCGCCCTGGACTGGTCGCGCGAAGTCACCACCTGCCGGCCCGAGTACTACAAGTGGAACCAGTGGCTGTTCCTGCGCATGCTGGAAAAAGGCCTGATGTATCTGAAGACCGGCACGGTCAACTGGGATCCGGTGGACCAGACCGTGCTCGCCAACGAGCAGGTCATAGACGGCCGCGGCTGGCGCACCGGGGCGCTGGTGGAAAAGCGCGAGATCCCGATGTACTACATGAAGATCACCGCTTACGCCGAAGAGCTGCTCGCCGCGCTCGGCTCGCTCCCCGGCTGGCCCGAGCGGGTGAAGACCATGCAGGCCAACTGGATCGGCAAGAGCCACGGCGTGAATTTCGGTTTCCCCTACGATTTTACTTCTGCCGCAGGCGGAAGCACGGCGCTCCCCTCGCCCTCAGGGAGAGGGGATGGGGGTGAGGGTGGGTTTCCGCTGCGAGGCACGATCAAGGTATTCACCACCCGCGCCGACACCATCATGGGCGTGACCTTCTGCGCCGTGGCGGCCGAACATCCGCTCGCCACCCATGCCGCCAGGAACAATCCGCAGCTCGCGGCATTCATCGACGAGTGCAAGCGCGGCGGGGTGCAGGAAGCCGATCTCGCGCTGCAGGAAAAGAAAGGCATGCCCACCGGGCTTGCCGTGACCCATCCGATTTCGGGCGAACAGATCCCGGTTTGGGTCGGCAATTACGTGCTCATGAGCTACGGCGAAGGCGCGGTGATGGGCGTGCCGGCGCACGACGAACGCGATTACGCCTTCGCGTTGAAATACAAGCTGCCGATCAAGTGCGTGATCCGCCGTCCGGCGGGCGACAGCGTGCCCGAGCCGTGGCTGCCCGAGTACGCCGAGTACGGCAGCTGCATCAATTCGGGCAAGTACGACGGCCTCGATTACGAGCAGGCGACCGATGCCATCGCCGCCGACCTGCGCGCCAAGGGCCTGGGCGACAAGCAGGTGGTATGGCGCCTGCGCGACTGGGGCATCTCGCGCCAGCGCTACTGGGGCACGCCCATTCCCATCATCCACTGCGACGATTGCGGCGCGGTGCCGGTGCCGGACAAGGATCTGCCGGTGACGCTGCCCGAGGACCTGGTGCCCGATGGCTCCGGCAACCCGTTGAACAAACATCCCGCCTTTCGCGACTGCGCCTGTCCGCGCTGCGGCAAGCCCGCGAGGCGCGAGACCGACACCATGGACACCTTCGTCGATTCGTCCTGGTATTACACCCGCTACGCCTGCCCGGGCGCGGCGCAGATGGTGGACGAGCGCGTGAACTACTGGCTGCCGGTGGACCAGTACGTCGGCGGCATCGAGCATGCCATCCTGCACCTCCTGTACTCGCGCTTCTGGACCAAGGTGATGCGCGACTTGAAGCTGGTCAAGTTCGACGAGCCGTTCGCGAACCTGCTCACCCAGGGCATGGTGTTGAACGAGATTTACTTTCGCAAGAGCGGCGCCGGGCGCATCAGCTACTACAATCCGGCCGAGATCGAGTGGCAGCTCGACGACAAGGGCCAGCGCGCGCAGGCCGTGCTGACGGCCGACGGCGAGGCGGTGGAGTCGGGCGGCATCGGCACCATGTCCAAATCGAAGAACAACGGCGTCGATCCGCAAGCGCTGATCGAGACCTACGGCGCCGACACCGCGCGCTTTTTCATGATGTTCGCCAGCCCGCCCGAGCAGACGCTGGAGTGGTCCGACTCCGGCGTGGAGGGTTCGTACCGGTTCCTGAAGCGCCTATGGGCGTTCGCGCATCAATGGGCTCCCGTCATCGGTGCGGAATCAAAGCGCCGCAAGGGCGAGTTTGCGCATTACACCTATCCGCCCCAGCTTGCCGCGGCCACACCAAAGGTTGCCGCCCTTCGGCGCGAAGTGCACTCGGTGTTGAAACAGGCGACGTTCGATATCGAGCGCAAACAGTTCAACACGGTCGCGTCGGCCGCGATGAAAATGCTGAACGCGCTTTACAACCCCCTGGGTTTCGGGGATCCCGCCTCCGCCACGGACGTTCCCGCACGGGCGTTGCACGAGTGCTTCGGCATTCTGCTGCGGACCCTGTATCCGATCACCCCGCATATATGCCACGAGCTGTGGCGAAAACTCGGTTACGCCGGAGACATGCTGGATGCTCCCTGGCCCGAGCCCGACCCGGCGGCGCTCGAGCAGGACGAGATCGAGCTGGTGGTGCAGGTGAACGGCAAGCTGCGCGGCAATATCCGCGTCGCCAAGACCGCACACAAGGACGCCATCGAAGCCGCCGCGCTCGCGAACGAGCAGGTGCAGAAGTTCGTCGCCGGCCAGGCGGTGAAAAAAATCGTCGTCGTACCCGGCCGGCTGGTGAATGTGGTAGTTTGAATGCGTGAGATTTCTGGAGCGTTGATGCGTATTCTGGCAATAGTCGTATTGGGACTCGTGACTGCCGCCTGCGGCTTCC
>DAIRFM010000127.1:0-5557 GCA_036795025.1 Burkholderiales bacterium
ACAGGGTCTTGAAATCCGGCGCCTTCTTCTTCACCACGAGATCGCCGAAGCTGCCCTCGCTGGGCGCGTCGGTCGAGGCGCCTTTGATGAAGTAAGGCACCGCGTTCATGGAAAGGAATATCGTGACTTCGATGCCGCTGACGGCGGCGACTGACGCTACCATCGCTGCCATTTGCAGGCGTTCACGCGTTCCCGAAACCACCACCACGCAGATCTTTTCGGCAGCCACAGTACCTCCTCCAGACAAATGCGAACGACGTATCGGCTTGGACGCGGCAAACGGCGGCGGGGCTTTGGCGCCCTTCTATGCATATTAGTCGCGGGCCCGCTCGCTGCCCGCTTCGGATGACCTTCGTCGCGTGCTACCGATTTTCGGCAAAGACTACCCCCAGCGAAAAGAATATGCAAATCATAACAGCGACTGTTCGGCCCAACAGTATTACAATTTCTCAGCCGGCGTCGGTAGCCGTGGCCGCGCGCATACGGACAATGTTAAGCTGCTGCTTACTGAGACTCTTCATCCACACATGCGTATGGCGGACACGACCCAACCGATCCCCGATTTCAACTCCGCCGAGCGCTGGGTGATCGAATCGGCGCTGAAGGAACGCTATGGCCACTTCGTGCAGACCGAGCTTGCCGATAGCGATCTGAAACTCGACCCGGAGGCGCCCGTGCTCACCGCCTGCCCGACCGTTTTCTGGAGCGAGCGCGGCTGCCATTTCCTCATTTTCAAGACCGGCGAGGACCGCTATCGCTGCCAGTTCTTCTATTCCGATGAAGAACAATACGGCACCGGGCGCGCCGAGTTCGACGAACTGGCCGAGTGCGTCAGCCTGCTGCTCAAATTGCAGGCCGACCATGAGAAACAGCGCCTGGGCGTGCAGACCGGCATGACCGGCGGCCAGATCAAGCAGCCGTGACACACTCTCCCATTGTCATCCCGAGCAGAGCGAGGGATCTGCTTTTTGGTTGCGAACAGAAGCAGATTCCTCGGGCTGCGCCCTCGGAATGACAGGATTACGGATATGCGCTGCTCATGACTCTGGAAAAAGCGAAAAAACTGCTCGCGGTGCAGGCCGACTTCGGCGGTTTCTACAATGCCAACGGCGCCAAGCTCATTCTGGCCGAAGTGCAGCGTGAACACGGGCAAGCGGCCGTGGATGCGCTCATCCGGGAACTCGAGCTGGAGCGCATTTTCGGCTTCGCCCAAGGCACGAAATTCGACGGCTCGCTACTGGTAAAAAGCAAGTTCGGCTAACGACGAAGGACGCCGAGGTCGGGGACGCGTTTCGCTTGCTTGCGCGCTGCGCGCGCCAACCGTGTTTTCTGTACGGATGAAAAGCGCATCCGTACAGAAAACACGGTTATGGATAAAAACAAGGACAGCGCCGGGGTTTTATTCGAGATCGCCGATTGGGCGCGGATGTGCTTTTCATCCGTGCCCGATCGGTGATCCGCGCGGACGGTTTCTCGTCCGCGCAATATCGCAACGCTGCAACAGCGGGGGCGCGATTTAGGTCGCCACGTATAAAACCCCGACAGCAGCACGGATTTACAAGGTCTATCCGCCTATCAGAACATTCAGGGCTCGAGGAGAGCGCGCTCTGTAGATAGTCGCACGCGGCTCGGCTAATATTCGTCTGCGTCGGAGGATTAAGTACAGAAACAAGCCGGAGGTAAGCGCATGACCGAAGTGGTGGCAACCAATCAGACCATCCTGGTGGTGGGCGGCGGCATCAGCGGCATGACCGCCGCGATCGAAGCAGCCGAATGCGGCAAGCAAGTGCTGCTGGTGGAGAAATCGCCCACGCTGGGCGGGCGCACCGCCCTCCTGTACCGCTATTTCCCCAAGCTCTGCCACCCGACTTGCGGCCTCGAGATCAACCTGAGCCGCATTAAATCCAACCGCAACATCCGCGTGCTCACGCTGGCGGAGGTCAGCGCCATTTCCGGCAAGCGCGGCGACTACAGCGCGACGGTGAAAATCGCCCCGCGCTACGTCAACGAGAACTGCACCGCCTGCGGCGCCTGCGCCGAGGCGGTCGGCGCCGAGGTGCCGAACCCGTACAACTACGGCATGAACAAGATGAAGGCGGCCTACCTGCCGCACGCCATGGCCTATCCGCAGCGCTACGTGCTCGACGCCTCGGTCATCGGCACCGCTGAAGCCGATAAAGCCAAGGCGTCCTGCAAATACGGCGCCATCGATCTCGAGATGCGGGAGGAGACCATCGAAGTCAAGGCCGGCGCCGTGGTCTGGGCCACCGGCTGGCAGCCCTACGACGCGGCGAAAATCCAGCCCTACGGCTACGACCGTTTCGCCAACGTGATCACTTCGCTCGAGTTCGAGCGCCTGGCCGATCCGCATGGCCCGACCGGCGGCAAGATCCTCCGCCCCTCAGACGGCAAGGAGGCGAAGAACATCGCCTTCATCCAGTGCGCCGGTTCGCGCGACGAGAATCATCTGCGCCATTGTTCGCGCATCTGCTGCATGGCCTCGCTGAAACAAACCCAGTACGTGAAAGAGGCCTGGGGCACCGAGGCGAAATCCACCGTCTACTACATCGACATCCGCGCCATCGACCGGTTCGAGGACTTCTACCAGAAAGTGCGGAAGGATCCGACGGTAAACTTCCTCAAGTCCAAGGTGGCGAAAGTCACCCAGGACAAGTCGGGCGACGTGATCCTGCACGGCGTGGACACCGAGGGCTATCATCGCTACGCCAACGCGCACGATCTGGCGGTGCTCGCGATCGGCATGCAGCCGAGCGTCGCCGGCGTCGACATCCCGGCGGAAATCATCGCCGATTCGAGCGGCTTCATCGAATCGTCGGCGGCGGAATCCGGTTTCTTCGGCGCCGGCTGCGCCACCAACGCGCTCGACGTCAACCGCGCGGTGCAAAGCTCCACCGCCGCGGCGCTGCGCGCGATACAAGTGATCAACAAAGTAGCTAGAGCAGAGGCATAGCACACATGGCCGACATGAAAACAGCCGCCTACGTCTGCAAGGGCTGCGGCATCGGCGAGCGCGTCGACACCGCGCAGATGGCGAAGATCGCGACCAAAGAAGGCAAGATGCACCTGGTGCGCGAGCACGATTTCCTGTGCAGCGCCGCCGGCGTGCAAACAATCACGGACGACATCGAGAAGGAAGGCGTCACCCATGTGGTGATCGCCGCCTGTTCGCGCCGCGCCAAGACCGAAGCCTTTCATTTTCCGAGCGTGGCGCTGGCGCGCGCCAACATCCGCGAAGGCGTGATCTGGGCCCGGCCCGATACCCAGGACGCGCGCGAAACCACGCAGGAGATGGCCGACGATTACGTGCGCATGGGCTGCGGTGAACTGAAGAAGATGAAGCTGCCGGCGGGCAATCCGGACACCGGCCATTCCAAGCGCCTGCTGGTGGTGGGCGGCGGCATCTCCGGCCTCACCGCCGCGCTGGAAGCCTCGAAGACCGGCTACCAGGTGGTGCTGGTGGAAAAATCGGGCAAGCTCGGCGGCTGGACGGCCGAGCTGTACCGGCGCATGCCGTTTCGCGAACCGTACGCGGAACCGCAGGACACCGGCATGGCCGAACTCATCAAGGCGATCGGGGACGACGCCAACATCAAGGTCATCACCAACGCCGTCATCGCCAAGACCGACGGCGCGCCGGGCCGGTTCAAGGTCGACATCAGCGTGGAAAGCGGCCCGTCCCTCACCGAGGAAGTCGGCGCCATCATCCAGGCGACGGGTTTTACCACCTACGACATCGCCAAGCTGCCCGAACTCGGCGGCGGCAAGAGCCCGAACGTGATCGACCAGGCGACCCTGGAAAGGCTGGCGCAGGAAGCTGCGAGCAAGGGAGGGCCGATCCGCCGGCCCGCGGACGGCGGCGAAGTGAAGACCGTGGTGTTCGTGCAATGCGCCGGCCAGCGCGACGAGTCGGGAACGCACCTCGCCTACTGCTCGGGCTTTTGCTGCGGCGCGAGCATCAAGCAGGCGATGTATTTCAAGGACGCCAACCCGGCAGTGGACACGGTGGTGATCTACGACGACCTGCGCGTGCCGGGCAACGGCGAGGACTTCTACCGCAGCGCACAGAGAAAAGGCGTGACCTTCACCAAGGGCAAGGTTTCCTCGGTCGAAGCCAAGGGCGCTGTGTGCGAGGTGAAGTTCCGCGACCTGATTCTCGATGAGGATGCCGCCATCGCCGCCGCCGACCTGGTGGTGCTCGCCACAGGACAGGTGCCGAACTCCGGGGTGAACATCGACATTCCCGCCGAAGAAGTGGCGAAGATGGAAGTAAAACCGGTGTCCATCCTCAACCTGACCTACCGTCAGGGCAAGGACATGCCGCAATTGGCGCACGGCTTCACCGACTCGCACTTCATCTGCTTCCCCTACGAGACGCGCCGCACCGGCATCTACTCCGCCGGCCCGGTGCGCCGCCCGATGGACATCGCGCAGGCGGTGGAGGACGCCACCGGCGCCACGCTCAAAGCGATCCAGGCGATGGAGAACGCCGAACTCGGCCGCGCCGCGCACCCGCGCTCGGGCGACCTCTCCTTTCCCATAGTCCAGCTCGAAGGCTGCACCCAGTGCAAGCGCTGCACCGTGGAATGCCCGTTCGGCGCCATCGACGAGGACGAAAAGAGCTACCCGGTGTTCAACGAAAGCCGCTGCCGGCGCTGCGGCACCTGCATGGGCGCCTGTCCGGTGCGGGTGATTTCGTTCGAGAACTATTCGTGCGACACGGTCGGCGCGCAGATCAAGGCGGTGGACATGCCCGACGAGTTCTCGGAGAAGCCGCGCATCCTGGTGCTTGCCTGCGAGAACGACGCCTATCCCGCGCTCGACATGGCGGGGATGCAGAAGAACTGCTACAGCGCGTTCGTGCGCGTGATCCCGGTGCGCTGCCTGGGCTCGGTCAACACCATCTGGATCATCGACGCGCTGAACGCCGGCTTCGACGGCATCATGATGATGGGCTGCAAGCACGGCGACGACTACCAGTGCCACTTCGTCAAGGGCTCCGAGCTTGCCGCCTACCGCATGAGCAAGGTCGACGATACGCTGAAACAACTCTCGCTCGAGGCCGAGCGCGTCGTCAGCTGCGAGGTGGCGATCACCGACATCGCGCGCGTGCCGCAACTGATCAACGACTACGCGGCCAAGATCAACGAGATCGGCATGAGCCCGTTGAAAGGATTCGCATAGCCATGGGCGACCTGAACCAGCAGATGCTCGACCAGTACCGCAACAGCTTCCTCCGGGAAGTCGAGGAAAAGGTCGATGAAGGCGAGTGGGTGAAAATGTGCATGCAGTGCGGCGTGTGCGCCGGCTCCTGCACCTTCGGCCCGGACTGGGAGCATACGCCGCAGAAAATTTTCATGATGATCCGCGCCGGCAAGCGCGAGGAAGTCCTGAGTTCGCAATCGATGTGGATGTGCACTTCCTGCTACAACTGCGTGGTGCGCTGCCCGCGCGAGCTGCCGATCACCCAGATCATGCATGGGCTGGCGAGCTACGCGCATCGCCTGGGCCTCGCGCCCAAGAACCAGCCGACGCGCGA
>DAIRFM010000360.1:0-1900 GCA_036795025.1 Burkholderiales bacterium
TTGTTGGGATAGCCTTGGGCAAAGGCACCGCTGCAGACGAGTGCCAGCAGCAATGCCAGCGTTCTGAACAGGTTCATCTCGATCCCCTCGAAAACGGTTCTTGAAATATTGTTCTTGTCTTGTCGCTGCCTTCCGGCTTCATTCTAATCCGGCGACCACGGGATCGCCATGAGCTAGAGCGCGAGGGCGAAGGCGAGCCCGGCGGCGAGCGCCGCGCCGGCGGCGAAGGCGAGCAGGCTTTTCTGCCAGTCGCGCCAGGGCAGGAACTCCAGCGCGAGCAGGCGCAACCCCCCGGTAAGATGCGCCGCCAGCAGCAGCACCAGCACGATTTCGGCGAATTTCACCAGCGGCTGCTCGGTCCAGCGCAGCAAGCTGTCCAGCCTGGCCTCGCCCTGCAGCGCCTGCCCGAGTGCCCAGAAATGGAAAGGCAGAAAAATCGACAGCGCCAGACCCGACAGACGGTGCACGAGGAACGCCCACCACGCCGGATGGTTTCTCGAGCGGTAGTCGTTTCTCATATTCATACAAATACGGCCCAGGCCGCGCGCAGGCCGAACGCAAACAGCGCGACCGCAACCGCGGCCATGAACCAGTTGAGAGACGCATTGCGCCAGCCCAGCCACTCCTGGCACAGGGTGCGCAAGCCTATGGGCGCATGCACCGCGATGGCCAGCACGTACAGCGAATAAAACGCCAGCCCGGCGGCGTTGCCCCTGGTGCGCTCGAGAATGGCCGCGCCGGACAAGCCGTGGCGCGCCGCGTAAATGATGGTCAAGAGGTGCACCAGCACGCACAGGGCGAGCAGCGCGGCGCTCGCGCGCTGCGCGATCCACAGCCAGGTTTCCGACTTCGCGCCCATGCCTGACCCGGTCGAAGGCCGGGCAGCAAGGCCTTCCCCAGCGCCGCTCACAACTCTCCCTTCCATGCCGCCAGCGCCACCGCGCGCTTGAGTCCGGCGATCGCGGCGGTGGGCGCGATGCTCTTGGGGCAGCGCTCGCTGCAGTCGAGGTGCGTGTGGCAGGCGTGGCAGCCGGCGTCGCCCGCAACCGCGGCAAGGCGTTCCCGCCTCGCGCGATCACGCACGTCGTTGACCAGGGTCCAGGCGCGGTTCAAAGCCGCCGGGCCAAGATAGTCCGGGTTCCAGGAGACGACATCGCATGAGGCATAGCACACGCCGCAGCCTATGCATTCGATCCCGGCATTGGCCGCAACGCGCCCGGGTGAATCGGAGGCGACCCGCGCGAAATCGTCCTTGCGCGTGGCGCTGGGCACGAACTGGCCGCGCGCGCGCGCCCACTTGTCGAAAAACTCGCGCATGTCGGTCACGAGGTCCTTCACCACCGGCAGATTGGCAAGCGGCGCAATCTGGATGGCGTTGCCCTTGGCCACTTTCGTCACGTGGGTGCGGCAGGTCCAGCGCGCGACGCCGTTCACCGTCATGGCGCAGGCGCCGCACATGCCGACGCGGCAGGCGAAACGGTAGGCCAGGGTGGGATCGATGCTGCGCTGGATGTAAGTCACCACATCGAGCACGCTCTGGCTTTCCTGGCGCGGCACCTCGTAGGTGCGATAGCCGCCGGACGCGGCGCCGCGCCAGACCGAGACTTGCAGCATGTCCATGGCGTTATCCTGCGCTGGCCCCAATCGCCTGCTACGCGCTTTCATACAAACGCGTCAGCACGAACTCCCGGTGGCCGAGCGCCTCAGCCGCAGTCAGGCGGCCATTGACAGTGCGGAACAGGCAATCGAGCAGCGCGTCGCCCGCCTGATCCAGCGTCATTTCGCGGCGCAGTATCCCCGACACGTCCACGTCGATGTGCTCGGACATGGTGCGCACGGTGCGCGGGTTGGCCGAGAGCTTGATCACCGGCAGGATCGGGTTGCCGATGACGTTGCCCTG
>DAIRFM010000010.1:0-6879 GCA_036795025.1 Burkholderiales bacterium
CGGCGCAGCGCCTACACCAGCCCGTGGAACAACTGCACCTGCACCAGGTCGCCCGGCTTGACCGAGCCGCGCTCGTGCTCGAGCACGATGAAGCAGTTGGCCTCCGCCATCGAGCGCAGCACACCCGAGCCCTGTGCGCCGGTCGCGCACACGCTCCACCGGCCCCGCTCGCCGCGCGCGAGCAGGCCGCGCTGGAACTCGGTGCGCCCGGGGCTCTTCTTGATGCTGGAAGTGCAGGGCACCTGCAATAGCGGCAGCGTGCAGTCGTCGGTGCGGCCGGAGAGGACGAGCAGCGCCTCGCGCACGAACTGGTAGAAGGTGACCATCACCGCCACCGGATTGCCCGGCAGGCCGAAGAAGTGCGCCTCGTTTCCCGCATGAGCGATCTTGCCGAAGGCCATGGGCCGGCCCGGCTTCATCGCGATTTTCCAGAACACGACTTCGCCCAGTTTGCCGAGCAACTCGCGGATGAAATCGGCCTCGCCGACGGACACGCCGCCCGAGGTGATGATGGCGTCCGCGTCGGCCGCCGCGGCCTTGAGCGCGCGCTCCAGGCTCGCCGGGTCGTCGCGCACCACGCCCATATCGATGATGTCGCAGCCCAGACGCGACAGCATGCCGTAGAGCGTGTAGCGGTTGCTGTCGTACACCTCGCCTTGCTTCAGCGCCGAGCCGACCGAGGCCAGCTCGTCGCCGGTCGAGAAAAATGCCACGCGCAGGCGCCGGCGCACCGTGACCTCAGCCAGGCCGAGCGAGGCGATCAGCCCCAGCTCGGCCGGGCCGACCGGCTGCCCGGCCATGAGCACGGGTTTGCCCGCAGCCAGGTCCTCGCCCGCGAGGCGGCGATTTTGGCCCTTTTTTTGGCCCGCGGGGACGCGTATGTTGTCGCCTTCGGTCTGGACGATTTCCTGGATCACCACCGTGTCGGCGCCCTTGGGCATCACCGCGCCGGTCATGATGCGCACGCATTCGCGCTTGCCCAGCTTGCCGGCGAACTGCCGTCCCGCGAACGCGCTGCCGGCGAGGCGCAGCTCGGTGTCTCCCGCGTTTTTCAGATCGGCATGGCGCAAGGCGTAGCCGTCCATGGCGGAGTTGTCGTGCGCCGGCACGTCGAGCGTGGAAATGATGTCCTCGCCGAGCACGCGTCCAAGCGCCGCTCGCACCGCAACCTTCTCGTTGGTCGCGACCGGGGCGAGGAAGGAGCGGATCACCTCGCGCGCGCTCGTAACCTTGAGCGCATTCGGATCGTAATCGTCCATGCAGCTGAGGATGCGCTCGAGCGCGTCGCGCGACACGACGCGCGCAAGTGCGTCGCCGGCGACGGCGCGCGCGGGCGATGCGCTCCAACTGGCACGGGCAGGCGCGTCGCCCGGCGGTGGCGAGAGGCGCTCGACTGCCGCAGCCGCCCCCGCAGCGACGGTCGCGGCGCGCGCGCCGGTCTCGACCGTCGTTCCCACCTCAGTCGTTCCCTCCTCAGTCGTTACATCCTCAAGGTTCGCCAGCTCCTCGCGCGTATTGATGTTGCTGAACGCCCCGGCCTCGTCGTCGAAATCCACTTCGACCACGTCGAGGCTCGCGTACCAGGCGTCGATCTTGCGTCCGCCGCCCTTGAGGAAATTGGTGAGGTGATCGAGCACGCTGCGGCGCGCAAGGCAGAACACCGGGTGCGGCTGGTCTCCGGTCTTGGCCACGGCGAGCTCGGCGCCGGATTCATTCAGCCGCGCCATCAGGCGCTCGACCAGATCCTCCGGCAGGAAGGGCGAATCGCAGGGCACCGACGCGAGATAGGGGCGGCGCGACACCGACAGACCCGCGTGCAGCCCCGCGAGCGGGCCGGCGAAATTGCCGATGGCGTCACTGACCACGCGCACGCCGAAGCTCTTGTAGGCGTCGTGGTTCTGGTTGGCGTTGATAATGATGCCGCCGACCTGCGGCGCGAGGCGCTCGTAGACATGGTCGACCAGGCGCTTGCCGCGGAAAATCTGCAGGCCCTTGTCGACGCCGCCCATGCGCCGGCCCTGGCCGCCGGCAAGGATCAGTCCGGTGATTGGTTTGCTGTCCGACATTCCGCCATTCTATCGGTTGGCGGGCTGTTGGTGCGATTTGCCGTTTCGCGGCGCGGATCGCATGTGCATGGATTTTCCGCCGGGTTCCACTATAATTGTGCAAACGGGGCGCAACGCGCCCCGTATTCGTTTTCCGGCACGCCATTGACTCCCAAACATCGCAAGCAATGGGCATTCGCCCTGATCTTCATCGCTCCGGCCCTGTGGAGCGTCAACTACCTGGTCGGCCGCAGCGCGGCGGACACCGTCGCGCCGCACGCGCTGGCATTCGGCCGCTGGCTGATCGCGTTCCTGTTGCTGGGTGCGATATCGTGGCGCGAAATCGCCGCGCATCCGATTGCGATCCGACGCGAGTGGAAGCAATACCTCGTTCTTGGCGCGCTCGGTATGTGGATCTGCGGCGCCTTCGTCTACGTGGGCGCGCGCACGACGGTGGCCTCCAATATTGCCCTGATCTACTCGAGCTCGCCGGTGATGATTGCGCTGATGTCCCGGTTCGTGCTGAAAGAACGCATGGGTGCGCCGCAGCTGATCGGTGTCGCGCTGGCCTTCGCCGGCGTGCTGCACATCGTTCTGAAAGGCCACTGGAGCGGATTGGCCGAGGTGGAATTCACCGTCGGGGATGCATGGATTCTGGTGGCGATGCTCTCGTGGACCGCGTATTCGCTGCTGCTCAAGGCATGGCCGAGCCCGTTCGGGCCTGCTGCGCGCCTAACCCTCATCATGGCCGGCGGACTGGTGGTGCTTGCGCCGCTGACCGCCGCCGAGGCGCTGCTGTTCATGCCGACGCAACTCTCCTGGACGAGCTTCGGCTATGTTCTGGCCGTCGCGCTATTCCCTGGGCTCGGGGCTTACCTCGCCTATTCGTTCATGCAGCGCGAGCTTGGAGCGGCGCGCGTCGGCGTGGTGCTGTACCTGGGACCGATCTACGCGGCGGCCGCTGCCTGGCTGGTGCTGGGCGAGCCGGTCCGGAATTTTCATTGGGTGGGCGCGGCGTTGATCCTGCCGGGGATATACCTGTCGACGCTGTCCTCGGCCGGGAAGGAGCGGGGCGACGCGCCGGCGGGCGATGCCTGAGAGACCGTGCCTACGGCGCTCAGGCTCAGGCGACCAGCGTCGGGGTGACGGATTTGACGAAGCGCTGCTTGCCCGTGAACAGCAGGTAATGCCTGCCAGTTGCGCGGCCGAGCATGGTGATGCCGGTTTTTTGGGCGATCGCGTGGCCCATCTGCGTCAGGCCGGAGCGCGACACGAGGAACGGGATGGACATCTGCGCCGCCTTGATCACCATTTCGGAGGTGAGCCGCCCGGTGGTATAGAAAATCTTGTCCGAGCCGTCGATGTTATCCAGCCACATCTGCCCGGCGATCGCGTCCACGGCGTTGTGCCGCCCCACGTCTTCGACGAAGCTCAAGATGCGGCTCGCGCCGTTCTCGTTCGTCGCCGCATTTTCGATCAGGGCGCAGCCGTGCACCGCGCCGGCCGTCTTGTAGATGGTTTCATGGTGGCGCACCTGTTCCATCAGCGCGTACAGCGTTTCCTCCGACAGGCGGACATCATCGCGCAGCTTTACCTCGTCGATTTCCTGCATCAGGTCGCCGAACACCGTGCCCTGGCCGCAGCCGGTGGTGACGGTGCGCTTTTTCATTTTGTCCGTCATGCTCTTCGCGCGCGCGCGCGCTTCCCCGCCCGTGGCCTTGCGCGTGGTCACCACCACCGAGTCGGTCTCCCAGTCCACCTGCACCGCAGCGATTTCTGCGATCGATTTCACCAGCCGCTGGTTGCGCAGGTAGCCGATGGCCAGCGCTTCCGGCGCCTGGCCGAGGGTCATCAGGGTGACGATCTCGCGCTTGTCGACGTACAGCGTGAGCGGATTTTCGCCGGCGATGGCGGTGGGCACCATCTCGCCGCGTTCGTTGATTGCCTCGACGTCGAAGGTGAGCGGGCGGCTGGCGTGAGTGATTTCAGGACGAGTGTGCGGCTTCATGGCAAAGTCGTCATACGGCAGAAGGTTGCGTGCACCGGCATCGTCAGCCGCCGATATACGACATTTCGATCTTGCGCTGTTTCGCCGTTTCCGCGGTCCGGATCTCGGAGTAGCGGTCATCGCGCGCGCCCCATACGGCGGCGATGGCCGCGCGGATTTCCGCGTCCGACTTGCCCCCGCGCAGCAAGGCGCGAAAGTCGTAACCCGAAGTGGCGAACAGGCAGGTATAGAGCATGCCCTCGGTGGAGATGCGGGCGCGGGTGCAGGAGCGGCAGAACGCCTGGGTCACCGAGGAGATGACGCCGATTTCGCCGGAGCCGTCGCGGTAGCGCCAGCGCTTGGCGACTTCGCCCGGGTAATTGGGATCGATCGGGTCGAGCGGCAGGTGCGCACCGATCATGCGGATGATCTCGCGCGACGGAATCACGTCGTCCATGCGCCAGCCGTTGGTCGCGCCCACGTCCATGAACTCGATGAAGCGCAGGACGTGGCCCGAGTCCTTGAACCGGCGCGCCATCGGCAGGATCGAATGCTCGTTCACGCCGCGTTTCACCACCATGTTGATTTTTACCGGCGCGAGGCCGGCCGCGTCCGCGGCGTCGATGCCTGCGAGCACCTTGGCCACCGGGAAATCGGCATCGTTCATGGCCATGAAGGTCGGGTCGTCCAGCGCATCCAGGCTCACGGTGACGCGCCGCAGGCCCGCGTCCTTCAGCGCGCGTGCTTTTTTCGCCAGCAAAGAGCCATTGGTGGTGAGCGTGAGCTCGATGCCTTCGCCGTTGGGCAAGGTAATGGCGGCCAGCATTTCGATCAGGCGCTCGATGTTCCGGCGCAGCAGCGGTTCGCCGCCGGTGAGCCGGATTTTCTCGATGCCGTGATCCGCGAAAATCTTCGCCAGCCGCGCGATTTCCTCGAACGACAGGAGCTGGTCATGCGGGAGGAAACGGTAGTCCTTCCCGAACACTTCCTTGGGCATGCAGTAAGTGCAGCGGAAATTGCAGCGATCGGTGACCGAGATGCGCAAATCCCGCAGAGGCCGGCCGAGCCGGTCCTGCGTCAGGCCTGCGGCCGAACCGGTCGGCGGCGGCAAGGGTTTGCGCCGCCCCGCGTCGACCAGTGCGATAACCCTTTCAGTCATGTGGCTTTTTCGGTTTGAATTATGTTGGACATCATAGCAGAGCGACCGGTTCGCTAGTATAGTTGTCGCGTATGAGCCATCCGGTTTATTCGATCGCGGTAATCATGGAGCGGCGCGCGCTCGCCAATCGCTGGCAAGCGCAAACCTGGGAGGCCATCGGCATCATTCCGGATCCCGGCGACGCCGCGACGCCGCGCGTGTTGTTGCAGGACAACGCGCGTGCGCAATGGTTACACGGCGGCTTCGAACTGGAGCTCCATCGCGACGAAGCCGAGAACTACTACCTCAACCTGTCGGCGCCGCAACCCTGCGTATTCATTACCTGGCGCATGGAGGAGGACTTGGCCGTGCCGAAATTCGTCACCGTCAGCTATGGCGAAGCGGCGCGCTTCATGGACGCGAACGAACAGGTGGACACCGCACCCATGCCGCGCGACATGTGCGACTGGCTGGGCGAGTTCGTCAACAACAACTACCGGCCGGAACCGAAGAAGCGCAGCCGCCCGCCCTCGTTCAAGGGGGCGAAGAGAGATTGATGACCGTGGACGACAAGCAACCCTTCCTCTCGCGCTGGTCCAGACGCAAGCTGGAGGCGAACGAGAATCCGCCCGCCGCCGTACCGGCGGCTGAGCTGCCCGCCGCCGCTCCTGCCGCGCCGCGCGCGCCCGCGACGGAACCGACGGCGCCGGGAGCGCCGCAGCGCATCAGCTCCGAGTACCGGGAATTCTTCGACCCGCAGGTGGACGAAAAGCTGCGCCACACGGCTTTGAGAAAATTGTTCAGCGACCCGCACTTCAACGTCATGGATGGCCTGGACACCTATATCGACGACTACTCCAAACCCGATCCCATTCCCGAGGCGATGCTGCGGCAACTGAATCAGGCAAAGGAACTGTTTCTGTTCGACGACGAGAAGAACACAGCCGAGAGCGCGGGCAATGAAGCCTCGGCCGCGTCCGGAGGAGCCGCTGCCGCTTTTCCGGTAGAGGCAGCGAACACAACCGCGCTGCCGCAACCGGCAGCGGCAGGCGCTCCCGCAGAGGACACAGCCGCCGCGACAGGTGCCACCGCTGCGCCGCCTGCGGAAGGCAGCAGAAATGACTAGCCAGGAGTTTTTGTCAGCTTGTAGTATCTGCCTGCGCTGGAAGAGCCCGCGCTCGCCGGGCTGCGCGGATAAATCATCATAAGAACAATGTCAGCAGACAAAACCATCACGCTGTGCGACTGCAACCGGACCATGGCGCTGGATGCCAAGGCTCTGGCTCATGCCCTGGCATTGCGCTCGCCCATCACCATCCATACCGAGCTATGCCGGCGCGAAGTCGGTGCCTTCAACGACGCCGTGCAAGGCGGCGATTGCCTGGTGGCCTGTACCCAGGAGGCGCCGCTGTTCGCCGAACTCGCAGAGCGTTCCGGCGCCAAGGCCGAACTCAAGTTCGTCAATATTCGCGAGACCGCCGGCTGGTCTGGGGAATCGCGGCAAGCCACGCCCAAGATCGCCGCCCTGCTCGCCATGGCGATGTTGCCGGAGCCCGAGCCGGTGCCGGGCGTCAGCTACCGCTCGGGCGGGCAGTTGCTCATCATCGGCCCGGCAGATGCCGCAGTGCAGTGGGCCGAGCGGCTCAAGGATCGGCTCGAAGTCAGTGTGCTCGTGACCAATGGTTCGGGTGCCGAGGGTTCGGGTGCCG
>DAIRFM010000010.1:6979-14446 GCA_036795025.1 Burkholderiales bacterium
GGTTCGGGTGCCGAGGGTTCGGGTGCCGGGGGCTCGGGTGCCGAGCTTCCGGCGGTGCGCAGCTACCCGGTCTGGTCGGGCCAGCTGAAGTCGGTCAGCGGCTATCTCGGCGCGTTCGAGATCAGTTGGGAGCAGGCCAACGCAATCGACCTGGAAGTGTGCACGCGCTGCAATGCCTGCATTCACGCCTGCCCGGAGCAGGCGATCGACTTCAGCTACCAGATCGATCTGGCCAAATGCAAGTCGCACCGCGCCTGCGTCAAAGCCTGCGGCGACATCGGCGCCATCGACTTCGCCCGCGCCGAGCGCGCGCGCAGCGAAAGCTTCGATCTGGTGCTCGATCTCGGCGCCGAGCCCGGCATCAAGCTGGCACAGCCGCCGCAGGGCTATCTCGCGCCGGGGCGCGACCCGCTGGAGCAGGCTCTGGCCGCAGCAGAGCTGGCACAACTGGTGGGCGAGTTCGAGAAGCCGAAATTCTTCGCCTATAACGCCAAAATCTGCGCGCACAGCCGATCTGCCAAAGCAGGCTGCAACAATTGCATCGATACCTGCTCCACCGGGGCGATTTCCGCTGACGGCGACGGGGTGAAGGTGGAGCCGCACCTGTGCATGGGCTGCGGCGGCTGCGCCACCGTGTGCCCCTCGGGCGCGATGACCCATGTCTATCCGCGCGTGTCCGAGCTGGGCCGGCGGCTCAAGATTTTGCTCGCCACGTATCGCGCGGCGGGCGGAAAAGACGCGTGCATCCTGTTCCACAATGCGGGCACGAGCCGCGATCTGATTGCAAGGCTCGGCCGCCGCGCGCAGCCGGGGAAACGCGGCGGCCTGCCGGCGCGGGTGATTCCGCTGGAGATCCATAGTGTCGCCGCGCTCGGCATGGATACGCTGCTCGGCGCGCTCGCCTACGGCGCCAGTCAGGTGGTGCTGCTTGCGAGCGGGCAAGAGGCCGATGAATACGGTTCGGCCGTGGAAAAGCAAATGCGCCACGCCCAAACCATAGTCAGCGCGCTGGGCTATACCGGCAAGCACTTCAAGCTGCTTGCGACTCAGGACGCAGCCGCGCTCGAGCAGCAGGTCCGGGCGCTCGCGCCGGCCAAGAGCGTTTCCAAGCCGGCGACCTTCAACCTGAGCCAGGAAAAACGCACCACGCTGGAATTCGCGATCGAGCACCTGGCGCGCCTCGCGCCCACGCCGCAAGACGAGATCGCGCTGGAGCCAGGCGCGCCCTGGGGCCGGGTCGAGGTCAACCGCGACACCTGCACCCTGTGCATGGCCTGCGTCGGCGCCTGTCCGGCCTCGGCCCTGGTCGATGGGCGCGACGCACCGATGCTCAAGTTCATCGAGCGCAATTGCGTGCAGTGCGGCCTGTGTGTCAACACCTGCCCGGAGAGCGCGATCACGCTCGCGCCGCGGCTGCTGCTTACGCCGCAGGTGAAAACGGAGCAGGTGCTGAACGAAGGCGTGCCATTCAACTGTGTGCGCTGCGGCACGCCCTTCGGCAACAAGCAGATGATAGACAACATGCTGGGCAAGCTGGGCACGCACTCCATGTTTTCCGGGGGCGGCCTCGCGCGGCTGCAGATGTGCGCCGATTGCCGCGTCATCGACATGATGGAAAACAAGAGCGAACAGACCATCTTCGGCATCAAAGCATGAACGCCCAGGTTAACTCGCCGGAACTCACCGCCGCCGTGTTGCAGGAAGACCGGGCGCGCGCCGATTTCTACGCCCTGATTTCGCGCTTGTTCTATGCCGGGCCGGATGCCGGTCTGCTCGCCGCCATTGCGGCTGCGGACGAAATCGCCGGCGAGGCCGAGAATGTTTCTCTGGCCGAAGCCTGGAAATCCCTGATCTCGGCCGCGGCGGCGATGGATGCGGAGGCGGCGCAGGAGGAGTACGACAGCGTATTCGTGGGCACCGGCAAAGCCGAGATAACGCCTTATGCGTCCCACTATCTCGCGGAATCCATGAAGGAAAGCGTGCTGGTGCGGCTGCGTGCCGAACTCGCTGCAATGGGTCTGGAACGCGACCAGGGCGCGGCGGAATACGAAGATCACTTCTCCGGCCTGTGCGAGGTGATGCGCCACCTCATCCATCTTGGTTCCGACGATGCTGCAGTGCAGGAACAAGAATCATTCTTTTTAGGGTATCTTGTTCCCTGTTATGCGAGCTTTTGCGATGCGGTGACGGCTTCGCCCAATACTAATTTTTACAAACAGGTGGCGCGATTCACCAAGGCATTTCTGGATGTGGAAAGCGAATCCTTCGAGATAGCCCAATAGCGTTGTTTTTTTGCGAGGAGCCCGGAATGAGTGAGAACAAAGCCAAACTGAGCCGCAGGAATTTCCTGCTCGCGGTCGGCGCAGGCGGCGCTGCCAGCGCAGCCGCTATTGTCGCGAAGACCGTGCCGCAAGCGCAGCCGGTCGCGACCGGAGGCGACAAGAAAAGAACCAAGGGCTACCACGCCTCCGCGCACATCCGCAATTACTATAGAACCACCAAGGTCTGAGGAGGCGCCATGTTACTCACCCGGAAATCCGCAACCGCGCCCTCGGCGCAGAGCCGCCTGGCTAGAGGCCTCGCCGGCATGCTGGCCAAAACCATAGACCGCCGCACCTTTCTCAAACGCTCCGGCGTGGCCGCAGGCGCGGGCGCTTTCGCGAGCCAGTTGCCGTTCAATATGATCGGCAAGGCCGAGGCCGCAAACGAGGCAAAGGAAGGCGGCAAGATCGAAGTCAAGCGCACGGTGTGCACGCACTGCTCGGTCGGCTGCGCCATCGACGCCGTGGTGCAGAACGGCGTGTGGGTGCGGCAGGAACCGGTGTTCGATTCGCCGCTCAACCTGGGCGCGCATTGCGCCAAGGGCGCATCGGTGCGCGAGCACGGCATGACCGAGCACTCGCACCGCCTCAAATATCCGATGAAGCTGGAGAACGGCAAGTACAAGCGCATCTCCTGGGAGCAGGCCATCAACGAGGTCGGCGACAAGCTGCTTGCGATCAGGAAGGAGAGCGGTCCGGACGCGACCTTCTGGGTCGGATCGAGCAAGCACAGCAACGAGCAATCCTACCTGCTGTGCAAATGGGTGCGCCTGTTCGGCACCAACAATACCGACCATCAGGCGCGCATCTGCCACTCGACCACCGTCGCCGGCGTCGCCAACACCTGGGGCTACGGGGCGATGACCAACTCCTACAACGACATGCAGAACGCCAAGGCGATCTGGTTCATGGGCTCGAACGCGGCCGAGGCGCACCCGGTGTCGATGCTGCATGTGCTGCATGCCAAGGAGACCGGCACCAAGATCATCGTTGCCGACCCGCGTTTCACGCGCACGGCGGCGAAGGCCGACCATTACGTGCGCATCCGCTCCGGTACCGATGTGGCGGTGATTTGGAGCGTCCTGTACCACGTGTTCAAGAACGGCTGGGAGGACAAGCAGTACATCCACGACCGCGTCTATGGCATGGACAAGGTCAGGGACGAGGTGATGAAGTGGACGCCTGAGCGGGCGAAAGAAGTCACCGGCATCTCGGAGGAGGATCTCTACAAGATCGCCGAGACCATGGCCAAGAACAAGCCCTCCAGCATCGTCTGGTGCATGGGGCAGACCCAGCACACCATCGGCAACGCCATGGTGCGCGCGTTCTGCGTGTTCCAGCTCGCTCTGGGCAACATCGGCGTCATGGGCGGCGGGGCCAATATTTTCCGCGGCCACGACAACGTGCAGGGCGCGACCGACATCGGCCCGAATCCGGATTCACTGCCGGGCTACTACGGCGTCGCTCCGGGTGCATTCGCGCACTGGGCGCGGGTCTGGAACATCGATCTCGAGTGGCTGAAGAAGCAGTACGCCTCCCCGGCGATGATGACCAAGCCCGGCATGACGGTGTCGCGCTGGATCGACGGCGTGCTGGAGAAAAACGAGCTGATCGACCAGGATTCCAACCTGCGCGCGCTGGTCTTCTGGGGCCACGCGCCCAACAGCCAGTCGCGCGGCAAGGAAATGGTCGAGGCGATGAAAAAGCTCGACTTGCTGGTGGTGATCGATCCCTATCCGTCGGCGACGGCGGCGATGGCGGCGATGGTGAGGAAGGACGGCGTGTACCTGCTGCCGGCGGCTACGCAGTACGAGACCTCCGGCAGTGTCACCGCCTCCAACCGCTCGCTCCAATGGCGGGAGAAGGTGATCGAGCCGCTGTTCGAAGCCAAGCCCGACCAGACCATCATGTACCTGTTCGCCAAGAAGCTCGGTTTCGCCGACCAGTTGGTCGGCAAGAGGGACGGCAAGCAGAATATCGCGGTGGTGAACGACGAACCGGTGATCGAGGACATCACGCGCGAATTCAACCGCGGCGCCTGGACCATAGGCTATACCGGCCAGAGTCCCGAGCGGCTGAAGCTGCACATGAAGAACATGCACACCTTCGACGTGAAGACCCTGCGCGCCAAGGGCGGACCTTGCGACGGCGAGTACTACGGCCTGCCCTGGCCGTGCTACGGCACGCCGGAGATGAAACATCCGGGCTCGCCCAACCTGTACGACACATCCAAACACGTCATGGACGGCGGCGGGAATTTCCGCGCCAACTTCGGCGTGGAGAAGGACGGCGTCAACCTGCTGGCCGAGGACGGGTCGTACTCCAAGGGCGCCGAGCTGACTACCGGCTATCCGGAATTCGACCACGTGCTGCTGAAGAAACTGGGCTGGTGGGACGACCTGACCGAGGCGGAGAAGAAGGAAGCCGAGGGCAAGAACTGGAAGACCGACCTCTCCGGCGGCATCCAGCGCGTGGTGATGAAAGTGCACGGCTGCCATTTCTGGGGCAACGCCAAGGCGCGCGCCGTGGTGTGGAACTTCCCCGACGGCGTGCCGCTGCACCGGGAGCCGCTGTACTCGCCGCGCCCGGACCTGATCGAGAAGTATCCGACCCACGACGACAAGAAAGTCTTCTGGCGCCTGCCGACGCTGTTCAAGTCGGTGCAGGAGAAGAACAAGAACATCTCCAAGGATTTTCCGCTGATCATGACCAGCGGCCGCCTGGTGGAATACGAAGGCGGCGGCGAGGAGACCCGCTCCAACCCCTGGCTGGCCGAACTGCAGCAGAACATGTTCGTGGAGATCAATCCCAAGTCGGCCAACGATCGCGGCATCCGCAACAACGACTACGTCTGGGTGAAGACGCCGACGGGAGCCCAGCTCAAGGTCATGGCGCAGGTCACGGAACGGGTGGGTCCGGACACGGTATTCCTGCCGTTTCACTTCTCCGGCTGGTGGATGGGCAAGGACATGCTCGACTACTACCCGGAGGGCGCGGCGCCGATCGTGCGCGGTGAGGCGGTCAACACCGCCACCACCTACGGCTACGATTCGGTGACGATGATGCAGGAAACCAAGACCACCCTGTGCCAGATCGAAAAATTTCAAGCATAAGAGGACACCATCATGGCCCGCATGAAATTCATTTGTGACGCCGAACGTTGCATCGAGTGCAACGGTTGCGTGACTGCCTGCAAGCAGGAGAACGAGGTGCCCTGGGGCGTGAACCGGCGCCGCGTGGTCACGATCAACGACGGCGTGCCCGGGGAGAAATCGATCTCCGTCGCCTGCATGCACTGCTCGGACGCGCCGTGCATGGCGGTGTGCCCGGTGGACTGCTTCTACCGCACCGAGGAAGGCGTGGTGCTGCACGACAAGGACATGTGCATCGGTTGCGGCTACTGCTTCTACGCCTGTCCGTTCGGCGCGCCGCAGTTCCCGCAGGCGGGCGCCTTCGGCATGCGCGGCAAGATGGACAAGTGCACTTTCTGCGCCGGCGGCCCGGAGAAGGACAACTCCAAGGAAGAGTTCGCCAAGTACGGCTCCAACCGCCTGGCGCAGGGCAAGCTTCCCGCCTGCGCCGAGATGTGTTCGACCAAGGCGCTCCTGGGCGGCGACGGCGACGTCATCGCCGACATTTTCCGCAATCGCGCGCTGAAGCGCGGCAAGGGGTCGGAAGTGTGGGGCTGGGGCACGGCCTACGGCAAGCCCGACAATCCGCAACAGCAGGCACCGAAGGGAGCCAAATCATGATCAGCGCACGCAAGCTCGTAATCGCCGGTGCTGCCCTTATCGCCGTGGCCGCTATGACCGGCTGCGGCGAAAAGGAGCAGGTGGTCGTGTATCACCAGGGCAAGTACCAGGGCAAGCCCGATACCAAGCCCTGGGAGAACGACCCCGGGGCCAGCCTTTACACCACCTCCAAATGGAAAGCGGGCGACAAGAGCGGCTGGGAGACCGCCCTCAAGTCGCGCAACCAGAACCAGAACGAATACACGCGCGCCGAATAAGGAGGAGTCATGCGAGCCACTTTTGCAGGCGTGCGGTATTTTCTCCTCGGACTGATGCTGTTCCTGCCGTTGCTCGGCGGGACGGCCTGGGCCCAGGCACAGGAGGAAACCCAGGCGCAACGCCAACAGATGCAGCCGGGCAATAACGCTCCGGTGTGGCGCGAAGTGCGCTCGGGCAAGGAGGAGTACACCTCGGTCACGGGGCGCGAGACCGGCGTTCTGATCCAGACCGAAGGCCAGACCTGGCGCAAGCTCCGGAACGGCCCGATTACCTTTTACGGCGGCTGGCTGGTGGTGCTGGTGCTGATCGCCCTTGGCCTATTCTATAAATGGCGCGGGCCGATCGGCTTGCACAGCCCGCCCACCGGAAAAATGATCGAGCGCTTCTCCAGCTTCGAGCGTATCGCCCACTGGACCATGGCGATCAGCTTTTGCATTCTTGCCGTCAGCGGCCTGACCATGCTGTTCGGCAAGTACGTGCTGTTGCCCTTGATCGGCCACACGCTGTTTGGCTGGCTGGCGGAGCTGGGGAAGATCCTGCACAACTTCACCGGGCCGATTTTCATGTTCAGCATCGTGGTATTCGTGGCGAAGTTCATCCGCGACAATATTCCGCGCGCCTACGATATCGCCTGGCTGGTCAAGGTCGGCGGCGTGTTCTCCGGGGAAGCCGTGCCCTCGGGCCGCTTCAACGCCGGGGAGAAAATCTGGTTCTGGGCCGGAGTGGTAGTCCTGGGCACGGTGTCCTGCGCGAGCGGCCTGGTGCTGGATTTCCCCAACTTCGATCAGACCCGGGCGCTGATGATGCTGGCCAACATCGTGCATGTCATCGCCGCGCTCCTGTTCATCGCCTTCTCGTTCACCCACATCTATCTGGGTACCGTTGGAACGACCGGCGCCTACGAGGCGATGCGCGACGGCTATGTGGACGAGACCTGGGCGCGCGAACACGCGCAATACTGGTACGACGACGTCAAGGCAGGCAAGAGAGCGCCGCCGTCGGGGGCGCCTGGCACAGCTGCCGCGACGGCCCCGCCACAGGTTCAACATTGAGGAGACTGATATGAAAACCGGAGAATTGCTTGCGGCCGGGGCGCTGGCGTTTGCCTTGAGTGCAGGACTGGCTCAGGCCAAGTT
>DAIRFM010000128.1:0-5468 GCA_036795025.1 Burkholderiales bacterium
GTTTTCCGTTCTTGTATTCGTTCAAGGAAGCGAGCAGGTAGCGTTCGCGCTGCGCCGCCAGATGCGGAATAGCCGGCGCCACGCCCCCGCCGTTCGCGCCGTGACAGGCCTTGCAGTCCCGCTCCGCGATGATCTTGCCGGCACCGACATCTGCTGCAGTTTGCTTCGCGGTTGTGGTGTTGGCGGGTGTTTCCTTCTTATCCGCGCAGCCAATCAGCGCCGCCGACAATACCATGCACAGGATTAAATTTTTCATTGTAAATCTCGAAGGTAGTGGGTTGGCCAATACTTACTTGCAGTCAAATACTTTCACCATTCAGATCAATGATATTCTATTCCCATAACAAACGGAAACCTAGTCCGGGTCTTCGCGCGCAGTTGCAGACGCCCAGATTTGCAGGCGCCCAGGCTTCCGCAGCCTGGGCGTTTTCGCATCGATTTTCCTTACCCAAACATGCTGTTGATGAACCCGGTCAGCACCAGGACCAGCAGGACCAAACCGAATCCGATGAGGCTGAACCCGAGTATCTTCGAACCCAGGGTCATCGGCCGCGACGGAGCGTCCACCAGGTACTTCGACAGTTCTCCGGTTTCGACCAGGCGGTTGTATTCCACCGTGTGCTCGTGCTTGAAATCTTCCAGCGGCATTGCGCCGGTGAACATCACCACATCCAGCGGGAACTTGTCCGGCCTGAAGTGATTGTTGAAGAAATGCACGGTGAACAGGAACAAGGCGGCCAGGAGCGCCTCTTCGCCGTGGAATATTGTCGCCACGTTGAACGCCCACCCGGGCAGGAACGAGGCGGTCACGTTCGGAATCCATAGCATCACACCGGTCGCGCCGATGATTGTCACGCCCCAGAACGGCGCCCAGTAGTCGAACTTTTCCCAGTAAGTCCAGCGGTCGAACACAGGCCGCGGCCCGAGGCCGAAGAACCATTTGAACATCGCGATCATGTCCCACAGATCCTGCCAGCGCGGAACCAGCGAGTTGGGTCCGAACCAGTGGAAGGTTTTCCAGTTGCGCCCTATGCGTAGGGCGAAATAGATCAGCTGCACGAAAAACACCGTGGCGAAGATGACCGCGCAAGTCCGGTGCACGATAGCCGCCACTTTCGGGCTGCCGAACGCGTTCATGACGACAGGCGCCCAGGCGCTGTCGGCATAGAGCACCGACATGCCGGTCAAGGTCAATATCATCAGCGTCAGGGCAAAGGTAAGGTGGGCAATCCGCCAGATGAGCGGAAAGCGCCGGTAATACTTGCCCTGCGGCAGTTCATCCGTGCGCACATGCGGCCGGGACTTGCGCGCCTGGCGATCCTTGTATTCGCGGTAGAACCACAACGCGGAATGCGTCCAGAAGAACGCGAACGTGCCTAGGAGCAACTGGATCATGAATTTCGATGCGATCCATGTATATGGATAGCGACTGAAATCATGCGTGGTGGCGTGCGGCTCGAACGTGGTGAACCCTTGCGTCGCCCCCTTATGGCATTGCTGGCAGGTTTGCAGACGGTTCGTCGGATGCACCTTCGACTTCGGATCGTCGGTGCGCTGGATGCCATGGTTGCCGTGGCAGTCGAAGCACTTGGCCGTATAGGCGTAACCCAGTTTGTTGATCTGGCCGTGGTAGGTCTCGGTATAGGTTTTCAAGCTCTCATGATGACAGTTGCCGCAGTTCTTGGTGATGGTGAGCCTGGTCGAATCCTTTGCCGGATCTTCGACGTCGTGGGTGGTATGGCAATCCGAGCAGATCGCCGCGACCGGGTTACGGTCGTTCAGCACTGCTTTGCCGTGCACCGAAGTCGCGTACTGCTCGCGTTCCTTGGCGTGACACTTTCCGCATGCGTTCGGAACGCTGAGTCGCCACTCTGCGCGTTCAGGACTACCTTTGGCATAGATATAGTGGGGGGCGTGGCAGTTGTAGCAGGTGGCGTTGGTGCGCGACTGGTCTTCCCGGTTCGGCCGCGCATGGATGGATCTCATGTACTTGTCGATTTGCTGTACGACCACCCCAAGTCTCGCGTTCTCCTGGGTCTTGTTCTCCATCTTGGCGGCATCCCACAACGCTTCATGGCAGGTGACGCAACTGACCTTATGCGTTACGCCTGTCTTGTGCGGAATTTCGGTAATGTCCGTATGACACTCGACGCAAGCCCGCTTTCCGTGCACGCTTTTTCCGAACTTGTCCTTGATTACGTGCAACTGGCGCATCTGACCGTCCGCGCCCGGCATCGCGAACCCCTCGTTTCCGTGACAGGCGAGGCAGGTGTCGTTGGCGGGGTTTCCGACGGCCGGTTCGGCGTCCTTGGCGCTGGCGGCGTCGGCCGCTTTGACTTGTTCCTGCCAGAGAACCGATGCTCCCGCCAAACAAATGACGCCCGCGATTACCCACGTTGCAAGTCTTGAAACACGCATGGCCTTCGATTCCCCGGTTAAATAAACGGCGTCTCTGACCTGTCTCGAACAGGACAAACTCATTCCCTCGAATCTTTCGCCGAAGGTGCCGATTGTTGCGTCGTATCGCTCAGGATTGCGGCTACGCTTTTCAATTTGCAGTATGCATATCCGCAAGAAAGGTGACATGCTTCACGCGGGCAACGCCCCGTTGGCGGCCGCGATCACACCGCTGAGTACTGCCTGGCGTTCCCCTGCTCCTATGCTTCCGGGCTGACATGTCTACGATGGTGAATCCCTTTTGTTTTTAAGATACTAAACGAACGCCGATGGCTCGATTTGACGTATATCAACCCCTAGGGCGAAAGAACCTGCCCGGTGCCAGACCGAATTCGGGGGCAAGGCTGGACCTGACGCTGATCGGCGGCAGCAATACCGCCTCGCGGCGCTGGCACATAGCAGCGCCAAGGCTGTCTGAGCAAAGCGATCCACCTATCCGCGCGGGATTATGGTTTGTTTGAGGTTAAGAGTTGATTTCCGTCATATTTGGCCGTCTGCGTTCAATTACCATCGGAATCCAGGTTTCGTATTTTTCCGGATTTTTTCAACAAGGAGCCAAAATGAGGTCGATGATTGTGGCGGGCATGGTTGTGTTGGGCGTGGCCATGGCGGGATCGGCAAACGCCTCCGAGGAGCTGGCGAAAAAAGCGGGCTGCACCAACTGCCACGCCAATGCAGAAAAGAAGGTGGGACCATCGCTGAAGGACATCGCGGCCAAGTTCAAGGGCAAGGCCGGTGCGGATGCGGCTCTCGTTGCCAAGCTGAAGGAGGGCAAGGAGCACCCCGCCACTAAGGCCAGCGACGAGGATCTGAAGAAGATCGTCAAGTGGATACTGGCAAGGTGAGCCGTCCCAGTTAACGCAAAAAGCCGGCGCAAGCCGGCTTTTTGATCTGTTTGGCTCACGGTCCGCCTCGGGGTGAGCCGTGAGCCCCCTGCCGCAGGAGGCGCGCTCCTCGCGGCAAGGCATCGAACCAAGCGCTTTGGACGCCGCCGGTTACTTCGACTTGCTGAACATGTACTCGATCGCGGCCTTGGCATCGGCATCCGACGCGGCCCCGCCTTTAGGCGGCATCGCTCCCTTGCCTTTGATCACGACTGCGGCCACGGCATTCACTCCCTGCTTGATCAGGGGTGCAAACGCCGCCTTGTCGCCCATCTTTGGCGCCATGGCGGCATGGCAGCCGGCGCAGGACTTGTCGTATACCGCTTTACCGTCGGCAGCCGAGACTTGCCCTGCGGTCACCAGCGCTGCCGTGGCAGCAAGAAAAAAAACTGCTCGTTTCATCAATATCTCCTTTTTTGGTTTATACAGCACTTCAATTTGGGCCGGTTCGGCCCTACGCGCTACGACTTGGCTATTTAACGCGCCTTGCGCGATTCGGTTGATCTGGCTTCTGGCGCAATCGTGTGATGCCAATGTTTTCATAGATGATACATGAGCTTGTACAGGACGATCCGATATTCATTGCCGCCGGAGGACGCGGATTGGAAAGCCTGTCGGACGTTCCGCGATCTCGTGGATCAGTGCATCAGGTTACCCGGAAATTGCGGAACTGCCAAGGATCGGAGGCATCGATGTCATCCGGATAAAGCCCGGAGCGGCCGGCGAGCGGCGTCCAGTCCGTATAGGCGCCGACCAATTTGCCCAGATAAGGCATGCAAAGCTCGAGGATCGCCCGGTAATCGAGTTCGTCGGGCTCGACAATGCCGGCCTGGGGATTTCTCAGCGCCCAGATGATAGCCGCCGTGAAGGGAGCGTTCACCTGCAGGCTGGTGGCATTGTTGTACGGGCACAGCTTGCGCGTTTCCTCGATCCCCAACTGCGAACCGAACCAGTAGGCGCCGCGCTTGTGGCCCATCAGCAGCACCCCCAGCTCGTCGAACCCGGCATCGATTTCCTCGCGCAGCAAGCGCTGCTGCGGCGGGAAGCGCCAGCCGTTGCCGGCGAACTCGTGCAGTGACAGCACGGCATCGTCGCAGGGGTGGTAGGCGTAGTGGCAGGTCGGCCGGTAGACCGGCTTGCCGTTCTCGCGCACGGTCAGGTAGTCGGGAATGGAAATCGCCTCGCCGTGGGAGATCAGCCAGCCTCGGAACGGCCCCTCGAACGGCGCCCAGGAGCGCACCTTTGTGGCCACGCCCGGCCGGTCGAGATAGATGGCGGCGCCGCAGCCGAAGCCGTATTCGCGCGCATCGTGCGGCCAGTTGCGTTCGTGCGTGCCCCAGCCGAGTTCGGCCGGCTGCAGCGACTCGCCGCAGAAGGCCTCGCTCGACCAGGTGTTGACGAATTCGCCGTTGCGCTTGTGCACGCGGCTGGTCTGGTGGTCGCGCTCGGAAACGTGGATCACTTTTACCTGCAGTTGCGCGGCGAGCCGGGCCCAGCCTTCACGGTCGGACGGCGTCGCGGCGCCTACGCCAAGCTCGCCGGCGAGATTGAGCAGCGCCTGCTTTACCAGGTGGGAAACAAGGCCCGGATTGGCCCCGTGCATGAGCACGGCCGTCGGTCCTGCCGGGTACTTGCTGCGTAGCGCCAGCGCCGCCTCGCGATGGGCGTAGTTGGAGCGGCGGCTGGCCGGCAGCGACAGGTCGGTATGGCCTCCCTGCCAGGGCTCGAGGCAGGCGTCGATGTAGAGCACGCCGTGCTGCTGGCACCACTCGACCACTGCGGCGCTGGAAACGTCGAACGAAACGTTGACCAGAAAATCGCCCGGGCCGAGTTCGCGCTCGAGGATGGAGATGTAGTTGGCGCGCGTCAGCGGCTCGATCCGGAACTTGATGCCGTACTCGGCGGCAATGTCTTTGCCGAAGTCATTGGCGGTGACGATGGTGATCTGCTGCGGGCGGATGTCGATATGGCGCAGCACCAGAGGCAGCGAGCCCTGGCCCACGGCGCCAAAGCCCACCATCAGCATCTTGCCTGAGAAGGCAGCGTATTTTTTGTGCGTGCTCAACTTTGTCTCTCGGATGTTGCGGCAAAAAATTGCCTGAGCGTTTATATCCGAAAGCGGCCGCC
>DAIRFM010000011.1:0-4990 GCA_036795025.1 Burkholderiales bacterium
TAAAGAGTTTCGCCCGGCGCATGTAGCCATTGGCGATGTTCTGCAGATTATCGATCTCGGCCTGAGACAGGTCGCGCACGACCTTGGCCGGCGAGCCCAGTGCCAGCACGCCATCCGGTACGGTCTTGCCTTCCGCTATCAGCGAGCCGGCGCCGATCAGGCTGTGCTTGCCGATCACGGCGTGGTTGAGGATGACGCTGTTGATGCCGATGAGGCTGCCGTCGCCTATGCTGCAGCCGTGCAGCATGACCATGTGACCGACGGACACGCTGCGGCCAAGGGTAAGTCCGATGCCCGCATCGGTATGCAGCATCGAACTGTCCTGCACGTTACTGCCTTCACCGATAGTGATCAGGTCATTGTCGCCGCGGATCACGACGTTGAACCAGATACTCGCCTTGTCCGCGATCAGTACCGACCCGATGACGGTGGCGTTGTCGGCGATGTACCAGTCCGCGCCCTGCACCTGCACCCGGCGTTCGCCGAGCGAATAGACAGCCATGTTTGATCCCCGCTAAATGCCGCAAGGATAATAACAGAAGCCGTCACCTGCTATCATGGCGGCCGAAAATGAAAACCAATACCTCCATTTTTCTGGACATTCGCGGCCTGCGCTATCACTGCCGCGTTTGGGGCGAGGCAGGTCGGCCCAAGCTGTTCATGCTGCACGGCTGGATGGATGTATCGGCCTCGTTCCAGTTCCTGGTCGATGCCCTGCAGGCCGACTGGCAGGTGATCGCGCCGGACTGGCGCGGCTATGGCCTGTCCGCGTGGGGACCGGCGGATAGCTACTGGTTCCCCGATTACATGGGCGATCTGGACCGGCTGCTGGCGCATCTCGAGCCGGAGCGCGCGGCCACGCTGATCGGCCACAGCATGGGCGGCAATATTGCCAGCATGTACGCGGGCGTGCGCCCCGAGCGTGTGGCGCGCGTGGTGAATCTGGAGGGCTTCGGCATGAGCCGCAGCGAGCCGGGCAAGGCGCCGGCGCGCTATGCCAAGTGGCTGGCCCAACTCGCCGACAAACCGGGCTTTCGCGACTACGCGGATTTCGCCGATCTGGCAGCGCGCATGCGCGCGAGCAATCCGCGCCTGTCCGAGGCGCGCGCGCTGTATCTGGCGCAGCACTGGGGCAGCGAGAACGCCGCGGGGCGCGTCGAGTTGAGAAGCGATCCGGCGCACAAGCTGATCAATCCGGTGTCTTACCAACTGGAGGAGGCCATGGCCTGCTGGCGCAATGTCGCCGCGTCGGTGCTGTGGATAGACGGCGCCGAATCAAAGACCATGGAGCGCATGCGCATCAATGCCGGAGAGCATGAAGCACGCAAAGCCTGCTTCCGCCAATTGAGCGCGCATACCATTCCCGAAGCCGGACACATGCTGCATCACGACCAGCCGGAACGGCTCGCCGGCCTGATCGAAGCCTTTCTGCGCTGAGTCTGCGCCCCGGGCGCCGCGGGTGGCGTGTTAAAATGCCGGTTCAATGCAACGCGCGCCCAACTACGATCTGCACTGTCACTCGAATGCCTCCGACGGCCTGCTCGCGCCGGCTGAGCTGGTGCGGCGCGCGGCAGCAAACGGCGTCGACATTCTGGCGCTCACCGACCACGACGAGCTCTGTGGCCTGGCCGAAGCGCGCGCGCAGGCTGCGACGCTGGGCCTGCGTTTCATCGACGGCGTCGAAGTGTCGATTACCTGGGGCGGGATCACGATCCACGTCGTCGGCTTGAACATCGATCCGGGCAATCAGCAATTGCAGCAGGGATTGCATGGCATACGCCAGGGCCGCACCGAACGCGCCAAAAAGATGGCGCAGGACCTCGCGCGAGTCGGCATTCCGGGCAGCCTCGAGGGCGCCTACGCCTACGTCGAGAATCCGAATCTCAT
Source organism: Burkholderiales bacterium (assembly GCA_036795025.1). Classification (GTDB taxonomy): domain Bacteria; phylum Pseudomonadota; class Gammaproteobacteria; order Burkholderiales; family SG8-39; genus 2-12-FULL-64-23. The sequence continues at coordinate 1,888 of DAIRFM010000011.1, forward strand.
CGGGCGCACGCATTTCGCTCGCTTTCTGGTGGAGAAGCGCTACGTCAGCGACGTGAAAAGCGCGTTCCAGCATTATCTGGTGAGCGGCAAACCGGGCTATGTGCCGCACCAGTGGGCCACGCTGGAGGAGGCTCTGGCCTATATCAAGGCGGGCGGCGGGATTCCGGTGGTCGCGCACCCGGGGCGCTACAAGCTGACGCGCACCGAAATGCGCAAGTTCCTGGGCGAATTCAGGGATGGCGGCGGCGCCGGCATCGAGGTCATCACCAGCAGTCACACCCCCGAGCAATTCCTGGAGTATGCAATCCTGGCCAAGGAATTCGGGTTTCTCGCCTCGCGCGGGTCGGATTTTCACGGTCCGGGCGAGTCCCGCGTGGATCTGGGCAAACTGCCCGACTTGGCTGCCGATCTGAAACCGGTCTGGCACGATTGGTAAGGTGTCCGCTCGAGTCCAGCCTGACTTTCCAACCTATTAATTCCATTGTTGTTTTCAAATGTCGCAGTATTTTGCCGTCCATCCGACGCATCCACAGCCGCGCCTGATTGCCCAGGCCGCGGCCATCATCCGCGACGGTGGCGTGATCGCCTATCCTACCGATTCCTGCTACGCGATCGGCTGCCAGATCGGCGACAAGGAGGCGATGCAGCGGTTGCGCAACATCCGCAAAGTCGACGACAAGCACCATCTGACGCTGATGTGCCGCGACCTGTCTGAAATTGCCACTTATGCGCAGGTGGACAACGTGCAATACCGGTTGTTGAAAAAACTCACGCCGGGCAGCTACACCTTCATTCTTCAGGCGAGCCGGGAGGTGCCGCGGCGCCTGCTGCACCCGCGGCGCAAGACCATAGGCATGCGCGTACCCGAGCATGCGGTCGCGCACGCACTGCTGGCGGCGCTGGGCGAGCCGCTGCTGTCGGCTACGCTGATTCTCCCGGGAGATGCACTGCCGCTCAACGACGCCGAGGAGATCCGCGTGCGCCTGGAGCATGCCCTCGATCTGGTGCTGGATGCGGGTTCCTGCGGCATCGATCCGACCACGATGGTGGATCTGACCGGCGCCATCCCGCAATTGCTGCGGCAAGGCAAGGGAAGTGTGGAACCTTTCGGCTTCGAACGCTGAGTCTGATAAAATTGCTGTTTTTGCATTGCCGGATCAATGGAATTCAATCTCGTCCAGACGCTTGCCATCTATGCCGTTCCCGTCATCTTCGCAATCACCTTGCACGAAGCGGCGCATGGCTATGTGGCCAGGTACTTCGGCGACAACACCGCCTATGTGCTCGGGCGCGTGAGCCTGAATCCGGTGCGTCACATCGACATGGTCGGGACCATACTCCTGCCGCTGCTGATCCTGGTCGCGAGCAAGCTGCTCGGCACCGGCGGCATCCTGTTCGGTTGGGCCAAACCGGTGCCGGTCGACTTCTCCGCCTTGCGCCATCCCAAGCGCGACATGCTGTGGGTCGCGGCCGCAGGCCCGTTGGCGAACTTGTTGATGGCCATGCTCTGGGCTCTGACTCTCAAGATCGCGCTGATCACGCCGCTAAACGCATTCACCCTGCCGCTTAGCCTGATGGCCGAGGCGGGGATTACGGTAAACCTCGTGCTGATGGTGCTGAACCTGCTGCCGATTCTGCCGCTCGACGGCGGCCGGATCGCGGTGAGCCTGCTGCCCAACCGCCTGGCCTACAGCTATTCGCGGCTGGAACCGTACGGGTTTCCGATCCTGCTGCTGCTGTTGTTCACCAATACGCTGGGGATCATCCTGAACCCGCCGTTGCTGTTGTCGATGCAGCTGATCGAATCCATTTTTCAGATTCAACTTTAGGAAAACGCAAATAATGTACGAGCAGCGCGTCGTCTCCGGCATGCGCCCCACCGGGAGCCTGCATCTGGGACATTTGCACGGCGCCCTCAAGAACTGGGTCAAGCTGCAAAGCGAGTACCCGTGCCTTTTTTTCGTCGCCGACTGGCATGCGCTCACGACGCACTACGACACCCCCGAGGTGATCGAAGAGCACGTCTGGGATATGGTAATCGACTGGCTCGCCGCCGGTATCGATCCGGCGCGAGCGACGCTGTTCATACAGTCGCGGGTGCCCGAGCACGCCGAGCTGCACACGCTGCTGTCGATGATCACGCCGCTGGGCTGGCTGGAACGGGTTCCCAGCTACAAGGACCAGCAGGAGAAGCTCGCCGACCGCGACCTCGGCACCTACGGTTTCCTTGGCTACCCGTTGCTGCAGAGCGCCGACATCCTCATGTACCGCGCCGCCTGGGTGCCGGTGGGCGAGGACCAGGTACCGCATATCGAGTTTACGCGCGAGGTGGCGCGCCGCTTCAACCATCTGTTTGGGCGCGAGCCGGGCTTCGAGGACAAGGCGAAGGCGGCGGTGAAAAGACTCGGCAGCAAGAAGGGCAAGTTGTATAACGAGTTGCGCACGCGTTACCAGGAGCAGGGCGATGAGGAGGCGTTGCAGGCGGGGCGCGCACTCCTGAATGAACAGCAGAATCTGTCGATGGGAGACAAGGAACGGCTGTTCGGCTATATCGAGGGCGGCGGGCGCATGATCCTGGCCGAACCGCAGGCGCTGTTGACCGAATCCTCCAAGCTGCCGGGCCTGGATGGCCAGAAGATGTCCAAGTCCTACAATAACACCATCACATTGCGCGAAGACGCCGCCTCCGTAACGAAGAAGGTACGCACCATGCCGACCGATCCGGCGCGGGTAAAGCGCAACGACCCCGGCGAGCCGGAGAAATGCCCGGTGTGGCAATTCCATTTGGTGTACTCCGACGAGAGCACTCAGGCTTGGGTGCAGCAGGGCTGCCGGAGCGCCGGCATCGGCTGCCTCGAGTGCAAGCAGCCGCTGATTCAGTCGGTACTGGCCGAACAGGCGCCGATGCGGGAGCGCGCCCAGCGTTACCTGGACGACCCTACCCTGGTGAAAAGCATCATTGCCGATGGCTGCGAGAAAGCGCGCGCCCTTGCCGCCGAGACCATGCGCGAAGTGCGCGAGGCCATGGGATTGAACTACTCGTGATCGATGCCGCCGCAGCCAACGACGCACCGCTTGAGCCGGTTGCCGGCGCATCGAATCC
>DAIRFM010000011.1:5090-14351 GCA_036795025.1 Burkholderiales bacterium
GCCGGCGCGTCAGACGCGCGTGTGGCAACGGTCCGTGGCGAGGCAATGCTCGAAATGCCGCTGGATCTGTACATTCCGCCGGATGCGCTGGAGGTCTTCCTCGACACTTTCGAAGGCCCGCTCGACCTGCTGCTCTACCTGATCCGCAAGGCCGATATCGACATCCTCGATATCCCCATGGCGCGGCTCACGCAGCAGTATCTGGAGTACGTCGAGTTGATGCGCCGGCGCAACCTCGAGCTTGCCGCGGAATATCTGCTGATGGCGGCGTTGCTGATGGAAATAAAATCGAGAATGCTGCTGCCGCGCCCGCGCGCCCTGCGCGAGGACGAAGAGGATCCGCGCGCCGAATTGGTGCGCCGCCTGATGGAATACGAACGCATCAAGCTTGCCGCGCACAAGCTCGATGCGCTGCCCGTGCTGGGGCGCGATTTCCTCACGCTGGAGGTGTGGATCGAACAGGCCGCGGTGCAGCGCCTGCCGCAGGTGCGCACCCAGGATCTGATTGCCGCATGGCAGTCGCTGTTGATGCAGGCCCGGGTCATGCGGCACCACAAAGTGACGCGCGAAGAGCTGTCCGTGCGCGAGTTCATGTCCTCCATCCTGCGCCGCCTGCAAGGCAGCCAGTTCACCGAATTCACCGCGCTGTTCGACGTGAGCAAGGGGGTGGCGGTGGTGGTGGTGAGTTTTCTCGCGCTGCTGGAACTGGTGCGCGAGAGCCTGATCGAAGTGACCCAGTCCGAGCCTTATGCTCCCATCTACGTGAAGCTTGCCCATGCTGAATCCGAATGAAGCCAAGACCGTCCTCGAGGCTGCGCTGCTCGCGGCCCAGGAACCGCTTACACTCGCCGATCTGCGCCGGTTGTTCGAGGAAGACATCGGCGCCGACACGCTGCGGCGCCTGCTCGACGAACTGCGCGAATCCTGGCAGGGCAGGGGCGTGGAACTGGTCAATCTGGCGAGCGGCTGGCGCTTTCAGACCCTTCCTAAGTACCAGCAGTACCTGGAGCGCCTGTCCCACGACAAGCCGCCGCGCTATTCGCACGCGGTGATGGAGACGCTCGCCATCATCGCCTACCGCCAGCCGGTGACGCGCGGCGACATCGAGGACATTCGCGGCGTGACCGTGTCCACCAATGTGATCAAGACCCTGGAGGCGCGCAGCTGGATCGACACGGTGGGCTATCGCGATGTTCCGGGCCGGCCTGCGCTGTATGCAACGACCAAGACTTTCCTCGACGATCTGGGCCTGCGCTCCTTGCAGGAATTGCCACCGCTTGAACAGATAAGCAGCACCCTCGAACTTGCCCCGCATATACCGCCCAGCGAAGAGCCGCCCGCAGCCGCAGAGACTGCCGCACCGGTCGCCGCAGCCGACTAGCGCGCCTGCCGCCTCGGAGAAGCTGCACAAGGTGCTCGCAGGCGCCGGGCTCGGCTCGCGCCGCGAAATGGAGCAGTGGATAGCGACCGGCAGGGTCAGCGTCAACGGCGAGCCGGCCGCGGTAGGAACGCGCGTGAGTGCGCACGACCGGGTGGCGGTGGACGGCCGGCCGGTACGCCTGCGTCGCGGCGAAGCCGCGCGGGTGCTGCTCTATCACAAGCCCACCGGCGAGATCGTCAGCCGCGACGACCCGGAAGGCCGCCCCGAGGTATTCGAGAAATTGCCGCGCCTGCGCGGCGCCAAATGGGTCGCGGTAGGGCGGCTCGATTTCAACACCAGCGGTCTGTTGATTTTCACCACCTCGGGCGAACTCGCCAACCGCCTGATGCATCCGCGCCATAGAATCGAGCGCGAGTACGCCGTGCGCCTGCTCGGGGAGCTGACCGAGGAGCAGATGCAGGCCTTGCGCGCGGGCGTGCAGCTCGAGGATGGTCCGGCGCACCTGGACAGCATTGAAGACGCCGGCGGGCAGGGCAGTAACCACTGGTACAACGTGGTGCTGAGCGAGGGACGCAATCGCGAGGTGCGGCGGCTGTTTGAAGCCTTGAACCTGACGGTGAGCCGGTTGATGCGGGTGCGTTTCGGTCCGATTGAATTGCCGTCGTACCTCAAACGCGGCCAGATGCGCGAACTGGACGAACAGGAAGTCGCGCGCTTGCTCGCCGCGCTGGAGTTTCAGCCCCAGGCTGCAGCGCCCAAATCCCTTGCCGGGCGCCCGCCCGGTCCCGCACCGTCCAAGCCCGCGCGCCAGCGGCGGCGGCGCTGATTCGCGGTAGAAGAAGCCTAAGCTTCTCTCTCCAAGCACCGCATCGCCAAGGACATAATCGATTGTTCCTGGGATAATTTTCTGCTATAATTTCAAGTCTGTGGAATGTGGTCTGTTGGATGGGCGGTCAGCCCATTTTTTATTTGTGGCTATGGAACTGCAAGGCTTGCTGGAACGAACGGTCGACGGGCTCGGTTACGAACTCGTCAGCGTCGAATTGTCCAATCGCGGCAGGATGCTGCGGATTTTCATCGACAAGCCGGCAGCGGGCCCGCAGAACGCGTTGGCGAGCGGGATCACGGCGGACGACTGTGCCCGGGTCAGCAACCAATTGGCGCGGGTGCTGGAGGTCGAGGATATCGATTACGACCGCCTGGAGGTATCCTCGCCGGGGCTGGACCGGCCGTTGAAGAAAGAGGCTGATTTTGCGCGCTTTGCCGGAGAGCAGGCGCGGCTGACCCTGCGGGTGCCGGTCGAAGGCCGGCGCAATTTCACCGGGGTGATGCGCGCAGTGGCGGATGGCAAGCTGCAACTGGAAATCGAGGGCGGTATGGTGACTGTGGATCTCGCCAATATCGACAAGGCGCGCCTGGTGCCCAAGATTGAATTTTGAAGTTGGAGGTGCTGTAAATGAGCCGTGAGATTTTGTTGCTGGTGGACGCCCTGGCGCGCGAGAAGAACGTCAACAAGGACGTGGTCTTTGTCGCGCTGGAGATGGCGCTCGCCTCGGCCACCAAGAAGCGCTTCAGCGATGACGCGGACGTGCGCGTGGCCGTCGACCGTGAAACCGGAGATTACGAGTCGTTTCGGCGCTGGCAGGTAGTGGCGGATGATGCGGTGGAGAACCCGCCGCAGCAGATCCCCCTGTCGGAGGCGGTCAAGCAGCACACCGACGTCCAGCTTGAAGAGTATATCGAGGAGCCGCTGGAGCCGATCGAATTCGGCCGCATCGGCGCTCAGGCGGCCAAGCAGGTGATCCTGCAGAAGATCCGCGACGCCGAGCGCGAGCAGATCCTGCAGGACTTCCTCGGCCGCGGCGAGAAACTGGTCACCGGCACGGTGAAGCGCATCGAGCGCGGCAACGCCATCATCGAGTCCGGCCGCATCGAGGCGGTCCTTCCCCGCGACCAGATGATTCCGAAGGAGAACCTGCGTGTGGGCGACCGCGTGCGCGCCTTGCTGCTGCGGATCGACCGCAATGTCCGCGGTCCGCAACTGGTGCTGTCGCGCACGGCGCCAGAATTCATCATCGAATTGTTCCGGCTGGAAGTGCCCGAAATCGAGGAAGGCCTGCTGGAGATCAAGTCGGCGGCGCGCGACCCGGGCGTGCGCGCCAAGATCGCGGTGCACACCAATGACAAGCGCATCGATCCCATCGGCACCTGCGTCGGCATGCGCGGCTCGCGCGTGCAGGCGGTGACGGGCGAGCTTGGCGGCGAGCGCGTCGATATCGTGCTGTGGTCGGCGGACCCGGCGCAATTGGTCATCGGTGCGCTCGCGCCCGCCGACGTGTCGAGCATCCTGGTGGACGAAGAGAAGCACAGCATGGACGTAGTGGTGGACGAGGCCAATCTGGCCATCGCCATCGGCCGCAGCGGCCAGAATGTGCGCCTTGCTTCGGAGCTCACCGGCTGGACCATCAACCTGATGAACGAAGAGGAGTCGGAGAAGAAACAGCAGGAAGAGAGCGCCGGCATCCGCGCCACATTCATAGAAAAACTCGACGTCGATGAGGAAGTGGCCGATATCCTGATCCAGGAAGGCTTTTCATCGCTGGAAGAAGTCGCCTACGTGCCGATCAATGAAATGATGGAAATCGAGGCATTCGACGAAAACACGGTCAACGAACTCAGAAGCCGCGCGCGCAACGCCCTGCTGGTGCAGGAAATCGCGAGCGAGGAAAAAGTCGAGGGTGTGGATCCGGAACTGCTGCGCCTGGAAGGCATGGACAGCCAGATCGCAGCCAAGCTCGCCGAGAACGGCGTAAAGACCCGCGACGACCTGGCGGACCTGGCCGCGGACGATCTGATCGAGATCTGTGCCATGGACGCCGAGCGTGCGAAAGCCTTGATCATGAAGGCGCGCGAGCACTGGTTCGCCGAAGAGGAAGGAAAGTAGAGGACCGGTATGGGGCAGACTAGCGTTACACAATTTGCCGGAGAGCTCAAAGTCCAGCCTTCGGTGCTGCTCGAGCAGCTCAAGGCCGCCGGCGTGCACAAGCAGCAGGCCGAGGACACCCTGAGCGAGCAGGATAAGACCAGGCTGCTGGAGTACCTGCGCAAAGTGCACGGTGCCACTGAGGGGAAGAGCAAGATCACGCTTACGCGCAAGCAGACTTCCGAGATCAAGAAGTCGGATTCGACCGGCAAGGCGCGCACCATCCAAGTCGAGGTCAAGAAAAAGCGCGTATTCGTCAAACGCGACGCCGCCGCGGAGGCGTCGCCGCCCGAAGTCCCGGTGGTCGAGGAAAAGCAGGCGCCGGTCGTCCGGCCGCCGGCAGTCGACGCCCAGCAACTCGAGTTGCGCGAGCAGGAGCAAAAACGCCAGGCCGAGCTGATCGCGCGCCAGTCGGAGGAATTGCGCGAGAAGCAGGAGCGCGAGAAGAAGCTTGCCGAGGTCCGTGAAACCGAAGAGAAACGGGTTCAGCAGGCGCCGGCCAAGCCCGTCGCCGAGCAGGCGCCGCCCACTGACGGCACGCTGCACAAGCCCAAAGTCGACGAGGCCGCCAAGGGCGACAAGAAAAGCCCGAAGAAAAAAACGACGACCATCTGGAAGGACGAGACCGCCAAGCGGCGCACGATCAAGACCCGTGGCGACGTAGGCGGGGCCTCCGGCTGGCACACGCCCAAAGGGGCGCGTCACAAGCCCGTGTCTTCGGTCGAGTCCGCGCAGACCTTTGCCGCTCCGACGGAGCCCGTGGTGCGTGAAGTCATGGTGCCGGAAACCATTACCGTCGCCGATCTTGCGCACAAGATGTCGGTGAAAGCGGCTGCGGTCATCAAGACCCTGATCAAGCTCGGCAGCATGGTCACCATCAATCAGGTGCTGGACCAGGAAACCGCGATGATCGTCGTGGAGGACATGGGGCACATCGCCAAGGCGGCCAAGCTGGATGAGCCGGATACTTTTCTTACTGAACAGCCGCAGGCGCACGAGGCCGCGCATGAGTTGCATTCGCGCGCGCCGGTGGTGACCGTGATGGGCCACGTCGACCACGGCAAGACCTCGCTGCTGGACTACATCCGCCGCACGCGCGTCGCCTCGGGCGAGGCCGGCGGCATCACCCAGCATATCGGCGCCTATCACGTGCAGACGCCGCGCGGGATGGTGACTTTTCTCGATACCCCGGGCCACGAGGCCTTCACCGCAATGCGCGCGCGCGGGGCAAAAGCGACTGACATCGTCATTCTGGTGGTCGCGGCAGATGACGGCGTGATGCCGCAAACCATAGAGGCGATCGCGCATGCCAAGGCCGCCAACGTGCCGCTGGTGGTGGCGATCAACAAAATAGACAAACCCGGTGCCAATCTCGAACGCGTCAAGCAGGAGCTGGTGGCACAAAGCGTGGTGCCGGAGGAATACGGCGGCGAGTCGCCCTTCGTGCCGGTGTCGGCCAAGACCGGAGAGGGCATAGACAACCTGCTCGAACAGGTGCTGCTGCAGGCCGAGGTGCTGGAGCTGAAGGCGCCGGTGGAAGCGCCGGCCAAGGGCCTGGTGATCGAAGCGCGCCTGGACAAGGGCAAGGGCCCGGTCGCGACCATCCTGGTGCAGTCGGGCACCCTGCGCCGCGGCGACGTGCTGCTCGCCGGTTCGGTGTTCGGCCGCGTGCGCGCCATGCTCGACGAAACCGGCCGGCCGGTGGACCAGGCCGGACCGTCCATTCCGGTGGAGATCCAGGGCTTGTCCGATGTGCCCCTTGCCGGCGAAGAGGCGGTCGCGCTTGGCGACGAGCGCAAGGCGCGCGAGATCGCCTTGTTCCGCCAGGGCAAGTTCCGCGACGTCAAGCTGGCCAAACAGCAGGCGGCAAAACTCGAGGACATGTTCGAGCAGATGGGCGAGGGCGGGGTAAAGACTCTGCCACTGCTGATCAAGGCCGACGTGCAGGGCTCGCGCGAGGCGCTTGCGTATGCGTTGTCGCGCCTGTCCAACGAAGAGGTCAAAGTCAGCGTCGTGCACAGCGGCGTAGGCGCCATCACCGAGTCCGATGTCAACCTCGCGCTCGCGTCCAAATCGGTGATCATCGGCTTCAATGCCCGCGCCGACGTCGCAGCCAGAAGGCTGGCCGGGTCGCAGGGTGTCGACATCCGCTACTACAACATCATCTACGACGCCGTGGACGAGGTGAAGGCCGCGCTTTCCGGCATGCTCGCGCCGGAAAAGAAGGAGAGCGTGCTCGGGCTGGTGCAGATTCGTCAGATCTACAAAATCTCCAAGGTCGGCACGGTCGCTGGCTGCATGGTGCTAGAAGGTCTGATCAAGCGCGGGGCGCGCGTGCGCCTGCTGCGCGACAACGTGGTCATCCACGACGGCGAGCTCGATTCGCTCAAGCGCTTCAAGGACGATGTGCGCGAAGTGAAGGCGGGTTTCGAGTGCGGCCTGTCGCTGAAGAACTACAACGATATCAATGAAGGCGACCAGCTCGAAGCGTACGAAGTGCTGGAAGTCGCGAGGACGCTGTAAGGCGGGATTCTCGTCCCGCCTTACGCATGTCGGCAGGCAATTGCCGACCTACCCGTGCATGAGGTTGCCGTATGCCTAAAGGCCCTGCCCGCAGTCTGCGCGTCGCCGACCAGATCCAGCGCGAACTGGCCGAAATCATACGCACCGAGCTGAAAGACCCGCGCGTCGCGATGATCACGCTGACCGGCGTCGAAGTGACGGCCGATTATGCCCACGCCAAGGTGTTTTACACGCTGATGGGCAGCGCCGAGCAGCGCGCCGAGACCGGGGTTGGCCTGAAACAAGCCGGCGGCTTCCTGCGCAGCCAGCTTGCGCGCCGCATCAAACTGCATTCGATACCGCAACTGCATTTCGTGTACGACGCGTCGGTCGAGCGTGGCTTTGAATTGTCGCGCCTCATCGACGAGGCGGTGGCCGACAGCAAGGAACCGCGTTCCTAGTGCCTGGGCAGCGCATGAAACGCCCGTTAAACGGCGTGCTGATGCTGGACAAGGCGCCGGGGGCGAGCTCCAACGCCGCCCTGCAGCAGGCAAAACGCCTGTACCAGGCGGCCAAGGCGGGGCACGCCGGCACCCTGGATCCGCTTGCCACCGGCCTGTTGCCGATACTATTCGGCGAGGCCACCAAGTTTTCCTCCGACCTGCTGGAAGCCGACAAGTCCTATGCGGCCGAGATCAGGCTGGGCGTCAGCACCACCACCGCGGATGCAGAAGGTGAGGTGATCGCGGAGAGGGCGGTGAGCGTCACCCTGGATGAACTCGCGGCGGCCCTGCTGCATTTCAGCGGCAGTATCCTGCAGACTCCGCCGCTTTATTCCGCGCTGAAACACGCCGGCAAGCCGCTTTACGCCTATGCCCGTGCCGGCATCCAGATCGAACGCGAGCCGCGTCGGGTCACGATACACGCGCTAAACCTGCAATGGTTCGAGGGCGAGCGGCTCGCCTTGTCCGTGACCTGCAGCAAGGGTACCTATATCCGATCGATCGCTCACGACCTGGGCGAGATGCTGGGTTGCGGTGCACACCTCGCCGCCTTGCGCCGCACCGCGGTCGGGCGCTTCGGCCTGGACTGCGCGCATACCCTGGCAAGCCTGGAGGCGATGCCGGCAGCCGAGCGCGATGAGTGCTTGTTGCCGGTGGATGCCTTGCTGCAGAACCTGCCTGAAGCGCACCTCGCGCCCGCGCAGCAGGCCAGGTTCGTGCAAGGGCAGTCGGTGCCATGGGACGGGCCGCCGCAGGCACGCGTGCGCGTCTATGGGGCCGGCGGAGCGTTGCTGGGGGTGGGCGAGGCGGACGCAGACGGGACAATCTCGCCCAAGCGCGTGATCGCCAGCGCTTAGGCGCGCGCGCCGGCACTCCGGCCAGTCGCAAAAAATCGGGGAAAACTCTTGAAAAACCACCCGTTTTCGGTGTAAAATCCGCGCCTTCGCTGCAGCGACGACGACCCAGAGACCCAGGAGAGTATTAGCATGCCATTCACCACTGCGCACAAAGCGCAAATCATGAACGATTACCAGCGCGCCAAGGGCGACACCGGTTCCCCGGAAGTGCAGGTCGCCCTGCTGACGACGCGCATCAACGAGCTGACCGGCCATTTCAAGACCCACGTCAAGGATCATCATTCCCGCCGCGGTCTCCTGAGAATGGTCAGCCAGCGGCGCAAGCTGCTGGACTACCTGAAGGGCAAGAACGCAGACAGCTACCGCAGCCTGATTGAGCGGCTGGGTCTGCGCAAGTAACCCCGACGCCCGTCCGTAAAACGACGGGCGTTTTGCATTAACGCCGGCGCATTCCCTGTTGCAGATGCCGCCCAGTTCCCTCATATGACCGCCGGCGCGTTGCGCGCCGCCACCCAAAGGACCCTGCCTTGAATCCGATCAAAAAAGCTTTCACCTACGGCGCCCACCAAGTTACGCTGGAAACCGGCGAAATCGCGCGCCAGGCCGGCGGCGCCGTCCTGGTCAACATGGACGACACCGTGGTGCTGTGCTCCGTGGTTGCCTCCAAAAACGCGAAGTCCGGCCAGGACTTTTTTCCGCTCACCGTCGATTACATCGAGAAGACCTATGCCGCAGGCAAGATCCCCGGCGGTTTTTTCAAGCGCGAGGGCAGGCCCTCGGAAAAAGAGATCCTGACGTCGCGCCTGATCGACCGCCCCATCCGCCCGCTGTTCCCCGAGGGCTTCTACAACGAAGTTCAGGTGGTGGCGACGGTCATGTCGGTCAATCCCGAAGTCGATCCCGATATTGCAGCATTGATCGGCGTTTCGGCAGCGTTGACCCTGTCCGGTATTCCCTTCAACGGCCCGATCGGCGCCGCGCGGGTCGGCTACGCCAATGGCCAGTACGTCCTCAACCCGACCGCCACCCAATTGA
>DAIRFM010000129.1:0-5450 GCA_036795025.1 Burkholderiales bacterium
TAGGCGCCATGTTCGAGTTTCGCAACGGCTCGCTGCACGCTGAGTCGGTTCCACTGGAGGCCATCGCGCGCGAGTTCGGCACGCCCTGCTACGTCTATTCCCGCGCCGCCCTCGCCGCAGCGCTGACTCAGTTCCAGGCCGCCTGCGGCGGGCACGACGTCCTGGTGTGTTATGCCATGAAGGCGAATTCCAACCTCGCCATCCTCAATCTGTTCGCCGGCATGGGCGCCGGCTTCGACATCGTCTCGGGCGGCGAGCTCGCGCGCGTCATTGCCGCCGGCGGCGATCCCGGCAAGGTGATTTTCTCCGGGGTAGGCAAGAGCGCGGCCGAGATGCGCTACGCCCTGGAGAGCGGCATCCTGTGCTTCAACGTCGAGTCAGCCGCGGAGCTTGCGCGGCTCGCCGCCGTCGCGACCGAAATGGGAAGGCGCGCGCCGGTCTCGTTCCGGGTCAATCCCGATGTCGACGCCCGCACCCACCCGTACATCTCCACCGGCCTGAAGGAAAACAAATTCGGCATCGAGTTCGATGTCGCGCTCGAGCTGTATCGCGCAGCGACCCGCTTGCCGCAGATCGATGTAGTCGGCATCGACTGTCACATCGGCTCCAACCTCGTCGACTACGCGCCGCTGATCGAGGCGCTGGACAAAATGCTCGCGCTCGTCGACCGGCTAGAGGCAGAAGGGATCCGCCTGCGCCATCTCGACCTGGGCGGGGGCCTGGGTATTCGTTACCGCGATGAAACGCCGCCCGACGTCGGCGCCTACATGCGCGAGGTGTTCGCGCGCGTCGGTCAGCGCAAGTTGAAACTCCTGTTCGAACCGGGGCGCAACCTGGTCGGCAATGCCGGCGTGCTGCTCACCCGCATCGAGTACCTCAAGCACGGCGCGGCGCGCAATTTCGCCGTGGTCGATGCCGCCATGAACGACCTGATCCGCCCCGCCCTGTACGAGGCCTGGCACGACATTATTCCTGTGAGGAATAACGGCGGGCCGGGTGCTGTTTACGACGTGGTAGGGCCGGTCTGCGAAAGCGCCGACTTCCTGGGCAAGGAGCGCGAACTGGCCGTGCGCGAAGGCGACCTGCTCGCGGTGATGTCGGCCGGCGCCTACGCCATGTGCATGAGCTCCAATTACAACAGCCGGCCGCGCGCGGCCGAGGTCATGGTGGACGTGGCAAAGACGCACCTGATCCGCGAGCGCGAGCGCCCCGAGGCGCTTTTTGCCTTGGAACATCTTTTGCGTTAGATTGCACATTCCAACTGACGTCCCGAACCGGCTGCGCCGCCGGGAAAGAGAGGCGTCGGCCACATTCGAGGAATAGCAACGCAGGCCCCGTCAACAGAACTCTCCAGGCTGATGCAGTTCAAATTCGAACAGCCTGAACCCCATCCGCCCGAGCCGATCGCAGCCTAAACCAAATTTATGGATTTCGAGACACCGGTGACCAAGCCAAAGAAGCTGATATTTTTCGGAATCCTCTGCATTGCAGCCGTCGCGGGTACGCTGCTCGCCTATAGAGCGGCCGAGATTCGCGCGCAGGACACCAAGCTCGCCAAGGCCGCCCCCGCCATTCCCGTCTCGGTCGCAACGGTCGCGCAACAGACGGTCGCAGTGCGGATCCAGGCGATCGGCAATGTCGAAGCCTACTCCACCGTAGCGCTCAAAGCACGGGTGGACGGGCAGATCGTCGAGGTCAACTTCAAAGAAGGGCAGGAAGTAAAGAAGGGCGCGGCGCTGTTCAAGATCGATCCGCGTCCGTTCGAGGCGACGCTGCGCCAGGCGGAAGCCAACCTCATGCGCGACACCGCGCAGAAAGAGCAGGCGCGCTCGCAGGAGCGGCGCTACCAGGAACTGCTGCAGAAAAACTTCGTTTCCAAGGAAGCCTATGCGCAGATCCGCACCAATGCCGATACCGCCGAAGCCGTTGCCCTCGGGAGCAGGGCCGCGGTCGAAAACGCGAAACTGCAGCTCGAATACTGCACCATCCGCTCGCCCATCGACGGCTTTGTCGGCAAAGTGATGCTGCAGATCGGCAACATGGTCAAGGCCAACGACACCAACTCGCTGGTGATCATCAACCAGGTCCGGCCGATTTACGTCAATTTCGCCGTGCCCGAGCAGCGTCTCTCGGCCATCCGCGGCCACATGGCGAAGGGAAAATTGTCGGTCGACGCGCTTCCGCCCGACTCGGACAAGGCGCCGGCGTCGGGCACGCTGAGTTTCGTCGATAATGCCGTCGACACCACTACCGGCACCATCAAGCTGAAAGCGCTATTCCCGAACGCGGACAACGCTCTTTGGCCGGGTCAGTTCGTCGGCACCAGCCTCAAGCTCTACGACCAGAAAGATGCGCTGGTGGTGCCGACCCAAGCGGTGCAAACCGGACCCGATGGCCAGTACGTCTACGTGGTCAAGCCGGACATGACCACCGAAGTGCGCGCGGTCGAGGTGGATCGCAACGATGGCGCCGATGCCATTATTGCGAAGGGCTTGCAAAAAGGCGAGCAGGTGGTCGTCAAGGGTCAGTTGCGCCTCGCGCCGGGGGCCAAGGTCACCATCGCCAAGCCGGCGGCCGAGAAGTCATGAACCTGGCGGAATTGTTCATCCGCCGTCCCGTCATGACCGTGCTGGTCATGGCCGGCGTTCTGATCTTCGGCATGGCGGGCTACTTCCGGCTTCCGGTCAGCACCCTGCCCAACGTCGACTTCCCCACGATCCAGGTCAGCGCCGAACTGCCGGGGGCGAGCCCCGAGACCATGGCGTCCGCGGTGGCAACGGTGCTGGAGAAACAATTCTCGACCATCGCCGGCGTCGATTCGATGACCTCGGTGAGCGGTCAAGGCACCACCCAGATAACCATCCAGTTCTCCCTCGACCGGGACATCGACGCCGCGGCCCAGGACGTGAGCTCGGCGATTGCGGGGGCGGCGCGCCTGCTGCCGCCGACCATGAGCACGCCGCCGTCCTTCCGCAAGGTCAATCCGGCGGATTTCCCGATCTACTTCCTCGCACTCACGTCCGATACGCTGCCGCTGTCCACGGTGGACGAGTACGCCGAGACTTTCCTCGCGCAGCGCATCTCCACCATCAGCGGCGTCGCCCAGGTACAGGTCTTCGGCCAGCAGAAGTACGCGGTCCGCGTGCAGGTTGACCCGAACGCGCTCGCTGCGCGCGGCGTGGGCATCAACGAGGTGCAGCAGGCGATCGCGCAAGCGAACGTCAACTTGCCCACCGGCACGCTGTACGGCAAGGAGCGCATGTTCGCGGTGCAGGCCACCGGGCAACTGCAGGACGCTGCGGCATACCGACCCATCATCGTCGCCTACCGCAACGGCTCGCCGGTGCGTCTGGGTGAACTCGGGCGGGTAATCGACAGTGTGCAGACCGACAAGATCGCCGCCTGGTTCAAGGGCAAGCGCGGCATCGTGCTCGCGATTCAGCGCCAGCCCGGCGTCAACACCATCGAGGTGGTCGACTCGATCAAGAAGCTGCTGCCCACCTTCCGCGCCGAGGTCCCGGCCGGCATCGACATCGAGATTCTGTACGACCGCTCGATCTCCATCCGCAACTCGGTCGAAGACGTGCAGTTCACGCTGTTGCTCGCGCTGGTACTCGTGGTAATGGTGATCTTCGTCTTCCTGCGCAACATTCCGGCGACCGTCATCCCCAGCCTTGCCCTGCCGTTGTCGGTCATCGGCACTTTTGCGCTGATGTATCTGCTCGGCTACAGCCTGGACAACATCTCGCTGATGGCGCTGACGCTCTCGGTCGGCTTCGTCGTGGACGACGCCATCGTGATGCTGGAGAACATCTCCCGCCACATCGAAATGGGCAAGACCCCGCTGCAGGCGACTCTGGACGGATCGAGGGAAATCTCCTTCACCATCCTGTCGATGACCATTTCGCTCATCGCGGTATTCATTCCGGTGCTGTTCATGGGCGGCATCCTCGGGCGGGTGCTGCACGAGTTTGCCGTCGTCATCATGGTCGCAGTGCTGATTTCGGGCTTCGTCTCGCTCACGCTCACACCGATGATGTGCAGCCGCATCCTCAAGCCGCACGCGCAGCAGAAGCACGGCCGCGTGTACCTGCTGAGCGAACGTGCATTCGACGCCCTCAAGGACGGCTACGCCTCCAGCCTGCAATGGGTGCTCGGTCACCGGCGCGCCACGATGGCGGTTTTTCTGGGCATCGTCGTCGCCACCGGATTCCTGTTCGCCAGGATGCCCAAGGGCTTCCTGCCGAGCGACGACAGCGGGCAGCTGTACTGCTTCACCGAGGCGCAACAGGACATTTCCTTCGATGCGATGGCGGCGCTGCAGCGCCAGGTGGCGGAGATCATCCGCCAGGATCCCAACGTGGAAGCGCTGATGGCGTCGATCGGCGCAACCAGCTTCAACCCGTCGCTCAACGTGGGCCGGATCACCATCGCGCTGAAGCCGCGCTCGCAGCGCAAGTCGGCGGACGAGGTGCTCCGCGGCCTGCGGCCCAAGCTCGCCAATATTCTCGGCGTGAAGGTTTTTCTGCAGAACGTTCCGGCCATCCGCATCGGCGGGCAACTTACCAAGAGCCCGTACCAGTACGTGGTGCAGAGCGCGAGCACCGAGGAGCTGTATCACTGGGCGCCGCTGGTCGAAGCCAAGCTGAAGACCGTGCCCACGCTGGTGGACGTGTCGAGCGATCTGCAGATTTCGCGGCCCCAGGTCACCGTGGACATCGACCGCGAAAAGGCCTCCGTGCTCGGCGTCTCGGCGCAACAGATCGAGGCGGCGCTCAGCAATGCCTACGGCGCCCAACAGGTGTCGACTATCTACACGGCGACCAACCAGTATTGGGTGATCCTGGAACTCGATCCGCGCTACCAGACCGACCCTTCGGTGCTGCAGATGCTCTACGTGCGCTCCTCGACGGGCGCGCTGGTGCCGCTCAGTTCGCTGGCGAAGCTCACCTACGGCGTCGGGCCGCTCGCGATCAGCCACCTTGGCCAGTTGCCCTCGGTGACGATGTCCTTCGACCTGCGTCCTGACATATCGCTGTCGGAGGCGATCACGCAGGTCAACAAGGCGATGTTGGAATTGCAGGTGCCGGCCACGCTCAACACCACCTTCCAGGGCACGGCGCAGGCGTTCCAGGCCTCGCTCCAGGGCATGGGCCTGCTGCTGCTGCTGGCCATCGTGGTGATCTATCTCGTGCTCGGGATACTGTACGAGAGCTTCATCCACCCGCTCACCATCCTCTCCGGCCTGCCCACGGCGGCGCTGGGCGCGCTGCTTACGCTGCTCGCGTTCGGCATCGAGCTCAACATGTACGCCTTCGTCGGCATGATCATGCTGATCGGCATCGTCAAGAAGAACGCGATCATGATGATCGACTTCGCCATCGGGGCGCAACGAAAGGAAGGCAAGAAGCCGGCCGATGCGATCTACGAGGCCTGCATCGTGCGCTTCC
>DAIRFM010000130.1:0-5447 GCA_036795025.1 Burkholderiales bacterium
GTATACGGCCAGCACCTGAAGCAGATCCTCATCACCATGGGCGGGCTGATCGTGGCCGAGCAGTCGATTCACGTGATCTGGGGTCCGGACATCATTCCGCTGCCCAAGCCGGCGACGCTGCGCGGCAGCTTCATTTTCGGCGACATCGCCATCGAGAAATACCGCGTCGTCGCCGTCATCGTAGGGCTCGCGGTATTCGCCGCCATGTTTCTGCTGCTCAACCGCACCCGCATCGGTCTGCTGATCCGCGCCGGCGTCGAGGACAGCGAGATGGTGGAATCGCTCGGCTACCGCATCCGCCGCGTGTTCGTCGGCGTGTTCGTCGCCGGCTCCGCGCTGGCCGGTCTGGGCGGAGTCATGTGGGCGCTGTACCAGGAGACGGTCAGCTCAGCCATGGGCATGCAGGTGATGATCCTGATATTCATCGTCATCATCATCGGCGGGCTGGGCTCGGTCGGCGGCTGTTTTATCGGTGCGCTGCTGGTGGGGCTGGTGGCCAATTACGTCGGGTTCCTCGCGCCCAAGATTGCGCTTGGTTCCAACATCCTGCTGATGGTGCTGATCCTGCTGTGGCGGCCGCAGGGCCTGTATCCGGTGGCGAAGCGATAAGCGCGATGCAACGGCTTCTTTCCGGCGATTATCCGCGCAGCCGCGTACTCAGCATCGTGCTGGTGCTGATTCTCGCCGGCCTGGCGCTCGCGCCGTTCGTGTTTCCGGGAACGCGTTCGCTCAACGTCGCGGCCAAGATCTGCGTGTTCATCCTGCTGGTGGCGAGCTATGACCTGCTGCTCGGCTACACCGGCATCGTATCGTTCGCGCACACCATGTTCTTCGGGCTCGGCGCCTACGGCATCGGCATCGCCGCAACCAGGCTGGGCCCGACCTGGTCGAGCCTGGTCGCGGGCAGCCTCGCTGCGCTCGCCTTTTCGGCGCTGCTGTCGCTGCTGATCGGGCTCCTGTCGCTGCGCGTGAAGACCATCTTCTTCGCCATGATCACGCTCGCCGTCGCCTCGTTTTTCGCCATCCTCGCCTCGCAACTGTCGTGGCTCACCGGCGGCGAGGACGGGCTTACCTACAAGCTGCCCGAGTTGTTGCTGCCGGGAACGAAACTGCTCGAGGCGCCGCTGCTCGGGGTGGAAATCAGCGGCAGGATCGTCTCCTATTACATCGTGTTCTTCGGTGCGGCGTGCCTGTTCCTGGCGCTGTTGCGGGTGGTGAATTCGCCCTTCGGCCGTGTGCTGCAGGCGATACGCGAGAACGATTTCCGCGCCGAAGCCATCGGCTACCGCAGCGTGGTCTATCGCAGTGCCGCCAACTGCCTGTCGGCGCTTGCCGCCACCGCCGCCGGCATTCTTTATGCCCTCTGGTTGCGCTACGTCGGCCCGGACACGACGCTGTCGCTCGACATCATGATCGACATCCTGCTGATGGTGGTGATCGGCGGCATGGGGACGCTGTACGGCGCGGTGATCGGGGCAACCTTGTTCGTAATCGCGCAGAACTATCTGCAGGATCTGATGAAGCTCGCCAGCGATGCGGCCGCCGGAATACCGTTGCTGCCCAACCTGGTGCACCCGGACCGCTGGCTGCTGTGGCTGGGGATCCTGTTCGTTCTCAGCGTGTATCACTTTCCTGCCGGTATTGTCGGCAGACTGAGGGGAAAAAAATGATCATGACCTCTCATTACGTCACGGTGCTCGAGCGCGAGCTGCATTACGTCGAGCGGGGCGCCGGCAGCGGCGAGAACGTCATCATGTGGTCTGCCCCGGCGCTCAGCGTGCCGGGGCAGACCGGATTGGTGGAGGCGTTTCTCGCCGCCTGACTGATTGCCTCCGCAGCGGGGGCGTAGATTACGCGCGCAATTTGCTAATGGCTGATTGCAAAATGAGGGGATCCGGGTGGGAACGGAAGGGTCCCACCCCTTCCTCGGCCCCTCATGCTCACCTGACTCGGGGGCCGTTCCGTTAATTCCGAAACGGCCTCTTATTCCAGCGAGCGTTGCGCTTTGGGTCGTTTGCCCACTTGCACCGGGAGTTCCAGCTCGCTCTGGCCGCGTTTCAGCTTGAGCGTGATCTGCTTGCCCGGGGCCAGGGCCACGATCAGCGTGCGCATGGAATCCGGGTCCCTCACCTGCTTGCCGTCCACCGCCACCACGATGTCGCCGGGTTTGATGCCGGCGCGGTCGGCAGGGCTGCCGCGCTGCACCCCGGCGACGAGCACGCCGGCGGTGGTGCCGAGCTTGAACGACTCGGCAAGGTCGGCCGTGATTTCCTGCAATTCCACGCCGACCCAGCCGCGCGTCACCGCGCCGGTTTCGATCAACTGCTCCATCACCTGCTTGGCGGTGGAAACCGGAATCGCAAAGCCGATGCCGATCGATCCGCCGGTTTGGGAAAGTATCGCGGTGTTGATCCCGACCAGATTTCCGGACGAGTCGATCAGCGCGCCGCCGGAGTTTCCCTGATTGATCGCGGCGTCGGTCTGGATGAAATTCTCGAACGTGTTGATGGAGAGTCCGGTCCGGTGCAGGGCCGAAATGATGCCCATGGTGACCGTCTGGCCGACCCCGAGCGGGTTGCCGATGGCGAGCACCACGTCGCCGACTCTGAGGTTTTCCGCCTGACCGAGCGTGATCGCCGGCAGGTTCTGCGCGTCGACCTTCAATACCGCCAGGTCGGTTTCGGGATCGTTGCCCACCACCGTGGCGGCAAGTTTCTTGCCGTCGGAAAGCGCCACCTCGATCTCGTCTGCGGCCTCGACCACATGCTGGTTGGTCAGAATGTAACCCTTGTGGCTGATGATAACGCCCGAGCCCAGGCCGAAGGCGCGTTGCGCCTCGTCCTCGAAGCGTTCGCCGAAGAAATGGCGGAACAAAGGATCGTTCAGGAAAGGATTTTTTGGCCGCTTCACTTCCTTGCTGGTGAAAATGCTGACCACGGCCGGCTCCGCCTTGCGTACGGCATCGCTGTAGGACGCGGTCTTGACGCCGGCGCCGGCAATGGTGGCAGGCTCCGCCGGGTTCACCTCGACCTGGGTGCCGGACTTTCCCGGCAGCCATTCAGGCTTGAGCGTGGCGACGACGAACAGGACGGCGAGGCAGATGGTGGCTGTCTGCGCGAAGGTCAGCCAGAGTCGGTACATCGCGTGCGTGTCCTTAAAGTTCGTTTCAAGATGAGGGGATACCTCCCCTCATGCTCCCCTAATTCAGGGGCCGTTTCGATAATACTGAAACGGCCTCTTAGTATTGGGCAGAGGATGCGCCGGCGTGTGTGCGGGTACAATTCTCGCTGGCTTATGCGATGGGTGCCGCAATGCAGCGCGAGGAACTGAACCGTTACCTGGACGGCTTGTTGGAAGTCTCCCGATTCCGGGATTATTGCCCAAATGGGCTGCAGGTGGAAGGGCGAGGCGAGATACGCCGCATTGTCAGCGGGGTGACGGCGAGCCTTGATCTGATCCAGGCCGCGCTCACCGATGGGGCTGACGCCATCCTGGTGCACCATGGCTATTTCTGGAAAGGCGACGACCCCTGCCTCACCGGCACGCGCCGCGCGCGCATCGGGCTGCTCGTCGCGCATGAGCTCAGCCTGTTCGCCTATCACCTGCCGCTGGACGCCCATGCGGAACTCGGCAACAACGCCCAGCTCGGCAAGCGGCTGGGCTTGGTCGAAACCGGGCGCTTCGCCGATCAGGAAATCGGGATGTACGGCAGCTTGGAAGCGCCGATGCGCCTGGATGCCTTCGCCCTGCACGTCAAACATCGGCTGGGCCGCGAACCTCTGGTGATCGGCGATCCCGCGAGGGAAATCCGGGGAATTGCCTGGTGCACAGGTGCGGCGCAGGGATTTTTCGAGGAAGCCGTCAAATTGGGTCCCGATGCCTACCTCAGCGGGGAAATTTCCGAGCAGCAGGTGCATCTGGCGCGCGAGTCGGGGGTGGCTTTCGTCGCCGCGGGTCATCACGCCACGGAAAAATATGGCGTACAGGCTTTGGGCGAGCATCTGGCGGCGCGCTTCGGCCTGGAGCACCGGTTCATCGACATTCCCAATCCGGTATGAACCCGGTTCCGGTCCGGGCCGGGTCGGGGCTACGTCGTTTTCTTCATTCATTTCAGCCTGTTAGCGTATAAAACTTTAATCCGGCGGCGACTTTCAGGTATAATTACAAGCTTTTGCACGCAGCAAGATCTTGTATATCTAGGAACTTCCAATGAGCGACGATAAGCAAGTAAACAAGACAAGGCGCAATTTGGTGATCGCCACCTGTGCCGCCGGCGGCGCCGCCGGCGTGGCCGCGGCCGTGCCGTTTGCCGCAAGCTGGCTGCCGTCGGAGCGCGCCAAGGCTGGCGGCGCGCCGATCGTGGCCGATATCAGCGCGCTCGAGCCGGGCCAGAGCATGACCGTGGAATGGCGCTCCAAGCCGGTATGGATCATTCGCCGCACCAAGGAAATGCTCGACAGCCTGCCGAGCGTCGATGCCAAGCTCTCCGACCCGGCCTCCGACGTGCCGATGCAGCCCGAGTACGCGAAAAACGAATTCCGCTCGATCAAGCCGGAGGTGCTGGTGCTGGTCGGCATTTGCACCCATCTGGGTTGCTCACCGCAGTCCAAACCGGCCGAGGACAAGACCGAAATGGGCGCCGACTGGACGGGCGGCTTTCTCTGCCCGTGCCACGGATCCAAGTTCGACCTGGCCGGGCGCGTCTACAAGGGGGCGCCGGCACCGGTGAATCTCGAGGTGCCGAAATACACGTACCTGTCGGAGACCCGCATTCTCATCGGCGACGACACCAAAGGGGCATAACGCATGGCTGCCGCAGAAAAACCCCCCGTTACCGGTACCGGCTCAGTCGCGCTCGACGGCCTGCTCACCTGGGTCGACCAGCGCTTTCCGCTGATATCGACGTGGAAGGCCCACCTGGCCGAGTATTACGCACCGAAGAACTTCAACTTCTGGTACTACTTCGGGTCGCTGGCGATGCTGGTGCTGGCGATCCAGATCGTGACCGGCATTTTCCTCACCATGAACTACAAGCCGGACGCGAACCTGGCGTTCGCCTCGGTGGAATACATCATGCGCGAGGTGCCGGGCGGCTGGATCATCCGCTACATGCACTCGACCGGCGCATCGGCCTTTTTCATCTGCGTCTACCTGCACATGTTCCGCGCGCTGTTGTACGGCTCTTACCGCAGCCCGCGCGAGCTGATGTGGATTTTCGGCGTGCTGATCTACCTCTCCCTTATGGGCGAGGCCTTCTTCGGCTACCTGCTGCCCTGGGGCCAGATGTCCTACTGGGGCGCGCAGGTGATCATCAACCTGTTCTCCGCCATACCTTTCATCGGGCCGGATCTTTCCCTCTGGATCCGCGGCGACTACGTCATTTCGGATGCGACCCTCAACCGCTTCTTCGCCATGCACGTGATTGCCATCCCGCTGGTGCTGCTGGG
>DAIRFM010000131.1:0-4051 GCA_036795025.1 Burkholderiales bacterium
GAGTGCGGTATCGGGGCCTCCAGGGTGGCGGCGCTGCCGGCGGTACGCACGGCCCTGCTCGCGCGCCAGCGGGCTTTCCGCCAGGCCCCCGGGCTGGTGGCGGAAGGCCGCGACATGACCACGGTGGTGTTTCCGGACGCCACGCTGAAGATTTTTCTTACCGCAAGCGCCGAAATACGTGCAGAGCGCAGATATAAGCAGTTGAAAGAAAAAGGAATCAATGCTAACATTCGAACCCTTTTGCAGGAATTGCACGAACGCGATCAGCGCGACAGCGCCAGAAGCGTAGCACCCCTGCAACAGGCAGCCGATGCCCGGGAACTCGATAGCACCGGTCTCGGCATAGAGGAAATAGTGCGCCAGGTACTTGATTGGTACCGGCAAAAGGTGGCGGGCTCGCAGACCCTGTGAGTCCGCCTTGTGTTTAACCAACCCCGTCCGCAAGGGCGGTGAATCAGGTAAATAAATCAAATGTCCAATCTTTCCCCCGCGGTCGCCTCCAACGAAGACAGTTTCGCAGCCCTGTTCGAAGAAAGCCTGACGCGCCAGGAAATGCGCATCGGCGAGGTGATCACCGCGGAAGTAGTCCGTGTAGATATGAATTTCGTGGTGGTGAACGCCGGACTCAAGTCCGAGAGCTTCATCCCGGTCGAGGAATTCCGCAATGATGCCGGCGAGGTCGAGGCCAAAGTCGGCGATTTCGTCAGCGTCGCCATCGAGGCCCTGGAAGACGGCTTCGGCGAAACGCGCCTGTCGCGCGACAAGGCCAAGCGCCTGTCCGCCTGGATGGACCTGGAAAAGGCCCTGGAAACCGGCGAGCTGGTTTCAGGCGTGATCAGCGGCAAGGTCAAGGGCGGCCTCACGGTCATGGCCAACGGCATCCGCGCTTTCCTGCCCGGCTCGCTGGTGGACATCCGCCCGGTCAAGGACACGACGCCGTTCGAAGGCAAGACCATGGAGTTCAAGGTCATCAAGCTCGACCGCAAGCGCAATAACGTGGTGGTATCGCGCCGCGCCGTGCTCGAGGCGAGCCAGGGCGAAGAGAGGCAGAAGCTGCTGCAGACCCTGTCCGAGGGCACGGTCGTGAAGGGCATCGTCAAGAACATCACCGACTACGGCGCGTTCGTGGACCTGGGCGGCATCGACGGCCTGCTGCACATCACCGACCTCGCCTGGCGCCGCGTCAAGCATCCGTCCGAGGTGCTCAACGTGGGCGACGAGGTCACGGCCAAGATACTCAAGTTCGACCAGGAGAAGAATCGCGTCTCGCTCGGCATGAAGCAGCTGGGCGAAGACCCCTGGGTGGGCCTGTCGCGCCGCTACCCGACCGGCACGCGCCTGTTCGGCAAGGTCACCAATCTCACCGACTACGGCGCGTTCGTCGAGGTCGAGCAGGGCATCGAGGGCCTGGTGCACGTGTCCGAGATGGACTGGACCAACAAGAACGTGCATCCGTCCAAGGTGGTGCAGCTCGGCGACGAGGTCGAGGTCATGATCCTCGAGATCGACGAGGAGCGCCGCAGGATTTCGCTGGGAATGAAGCAGTGCCTGCCCAACCCGTGGGGAGAGTTCGCCATCAACTTCAAGAAGGGCGACCGGGTCAAGGGGCAGATCAAGTCGATCACCGATTTCGGCGTGTTCATCGGACTGCCCGGCGGCATCGACGGCCTGGTGCATCTGTCGGACCTGTCCTGGAGCACCACCGGCGAGGAGGCGGTGCGCAACTACAAGAAGGGCGACGAAGTCGAGGCGGTGGTGCTGGCGATCGACACCGAGCGCGAGCGCATCTCCCTCGGCATCAAACAGATGGACGGCGACCCCTTCACCAATTACATCGCCACGCATGAGAAGAACAGCGTGGTGCAGGGCACGGTGAAGTCGGTCGACGCCAAGGGCGCGGTGATCGCGCTGGAGGGCGACGTCGAGGGTTACCTGCGCGTATCCGAAGTGGCGCGCGAGCGCATCGAGGACCTCACGCACCACCTCAAGGAAGGCGATGCCGTGACGGCGATGATCATCAATATCGATCGCAAGAACCGCTCGATCAACCTCTCGATCAAAGCCAAGGATATGGCCGAGGAGCATGACGCGATGCAGAAGCTGCAGAGCGACACCGCCGCCAGTTCCGGCAGCACCAGTCTTGGAGCGCTGCTGAAGGCGAAGCTGGACAACAAGAACTCTCAGCAATAAAAGGGGCAGGTGAGATGACCAAGTCCGAATTGATCGCCAGGCTGGCGGGACGCTATCCGCAACTGGTTGCCAAGGACGCCGAGTTCGCGGTCAAGACCATACTCGATGCCATGACCCTGAGTCTGGTCAAGGGCCAGCGCATCGAAATTCGCGGCTTCGGCAGCTTCGGGCTGAATTATCGCCCGCCGCGTACGGGCAGGAATCCGAAATCGGGCGACAGGGTCCAGGTGCCGGAGAAGTTCGTGCCGCACTTCAAGGCCGGCAAGGAACTGCGTGAGCGCGTGGACTCGAATTAGCGCGCGGGCGGCAAGCGGAAACAAGCGGCATGTTTTCGATGCCGCTTGTTTTTTCTGAGGCGATCGGGATATGCGCGCTCTCGCCTGGACCCTGCGCATCATCCTGTTTCTGGCGTTGTTTCTGTTTGCGCTCAAGAACACCGATAGCGTCAGCCTGCGCCTGTATTTCGACCAGGTATGGCAGGCCCCGCTGATCCTGGTGCTGCTGGTGTTCTTCGCTGCGGGCGCCGTGATGGGCGTGCTGGCCACGCTTGCCACGGTGTTCAGGCAGCGGCGCGACATCGCGAGGCTGCAGCGAGAATTGCGCAACCGTCCCCGCGACGATAGCCCGGAGCCCCCGGTCGCCGACGGCGGCATCAACTCGCAGCCCGGAATCTAGATCAACGGCATGGAATTCGAATTCTGGTGGTTGCTCGCGTTTCCACTGTTCTTCGGCCTGGGCTGGCTCGCCGCGCGCATCGATATCAAGCACCTGGTGTCGGAATCACGCTCGCTGCCGCGCTCCTATTTCAAGGGGCTCAATTTCCTGCTCAATGAACAGCCCGACAAGGCGATCGAGGCCTTCATCGAAGTGGTCAAGATCGATCCGGAGACCATCGAGCTGCACTTTGCGCTGGGCAACCTGTTTCGCCGCCGCGGTGAAACCGAACGCGCGATCCGCATGCACCAGAATCTGCTCGAGCGCGGCGATCTGGGCCAGGAGCAGCGGCTTGCAGCCCTGTTCGAGCTGGGACAGGATTATCTCAAGGCGGGATTGCTCGACCGTGCCGAGGAAGTGTTCGTCAAGCTGCGCAACACGCCGCATCGCGGCGCTGCGTTGAAGGCACTGCTCGACATCTATCAGCAGGAGAAGGATTGGGAAAAGACCATAGGCGTCGCAACCGAGCTCGGCGCCGAGCTGGGCCAGCCATGGAACAAGGAGATCGCGAACTATTACTGCGAGCTCGCGCTGATCGAGACCACCCATTCGCGCACCGACGCGGCTCTGGCGTATCTGGAGCGGGCGCTCAAATCCAATCGCAAGTGCGCGCGCGCCAATCTGCTGCTGGGCGACATCCACGCGGCGGCGGGCGATCACGCAGCGGCGATCGAGGCGTGGAAGCGCATCGAGCAGCAGAATCCCGCCTACCTCGCTCTGGTGGCGCAGCGGCTGCTCGAGAGTTACCGCGTGCTGGGCAAGCAGGACGAAGGGCTGACCCTGCTGCGCGGCTTCCTCGCCAGTTCGCCCTCGCTCGACCTGCTCGACGTAGCCTTCCAGTCGACGCTGGAGGCGCAAGGGCCGGAGGCCGCGCACCGGCTGGTGCGCGACGAGTTGCGCCGTAACCAGACCTTGCTCGGTCTGGACCGGCTGCTCGACGCGGAACTGCTGGTGGTCCGACCGGAGCGCCGCGGCGACGTGCAGCTGGTCAAGAATCTGGTGCACAGCCATACATTGCGCCTCGCGCGCTACCGCTGCGAAAACTGCGGCTTCAAGGCGCGCCAGTTCTACTGGCACTGTCCGGCCTGTGGCGGCTGGGAAACCTATCCGCCGAGGCGGACGGAAGAATTTGATCTAACCCCGTGAG
>DAIRFM010000131.1:4151-5440 GCA_036795025.1 Burkholderiales bacterium
ACCGGATACGTAGGTTTAGTCAGCGGCGCCTGCCTTGCAGAAGTCGGCAACGACGTGCTGTGCCTGGACCTGGACCCGAACAAGATCAAGATCCTCAATGACGGCGGCATCCCGATCTACGAGCCGGGACTGCAGGAAATGGTGAATCGCAACCACAAGGCCGGGCGCTTGGCGTTCACGACCGACATCGAGCAAGGGGTTGCATTCGGCACGGTGCAGTTCATTGCGGTGGGGACGCCGCCCGCCGAGGACGGCTCGGCCGATCTTCAGCACGTGCTCGCGGCCGCACGCAACATCGGCCGCCACATGCGTGATTACCGTGTGGTGGTGGACAAGTCCACCGTGCCCGTGGGGACGGCCGACAAGGTGCGCGCCGCGATTGCCGGCGAGTTGAAGCAGCGCGGCGCCGACATCGCCTTCAGCGTGGTGTCCAACCCGGAATTCCTCAAGGAAGGCGCCGCAGTCGAGGATTTCATGCGTCCCGAGCGCATCGTCGTCGGTAGCGATGACGAGCGCGCCACGCTCGTCATGCGCAACCTGTACGCGCCGTTCCAGCGCAATCACGAGCGCGTGATCGCCATGGACGTGCGCTCGGCGGAACTGACCAAGTACGCCGCGAATGCCATGCTGGCGACGCGCATTTCCTTCATGAACGAGCTCGCCAATCTGGCGGAGCGCCTGGGTGCCGACATCGAGCAGGTACGCCGCGGCATCGGCGCCGATCCGCGCATCGGCTACCATTTCCTGTATCCGGGGGCAGGCTACGGCGGCTCCTGCTTTCCGAAGGACGTGCAGGCGCTGATGCGCACCGCCGGCGAGGCCGGCATGAAGCTGCTCATCCTCGAGGCGGTGGAGCAGGCCAACGCCCTGCAGAAACAGGTGCTGGCGCAGAAAATTCTCAAGCGCTTCGGCAACGACCTGAAAGGCCTGAATTTCGCCCTCTGGGGATTGGCGTTCAAGCCTAATACCGACGACATGCGCGAGGCGTCGAGCCGGGTGCTGGTGGCTGAACTGCTCGAGCGCGGCGCAAGCGTCACCGCCTACGATCCCGTCGCCATGGACGAGGCGCGGCACATCTACAAGGCCGAGAGCCGCGTGCGGTTTGCCGACTCTCCGATGGCGGCGCTCGAAGGCGCCGATGCCCTGGCGATCGTGACCGAATGGAAGGAATTCCGCAGCCCGGATTTCCAGCGGGTGAAACAGGTTTTGCGCACGCCTGCCATTTTCGACGGGCGCAATCTGTACGATCCGGCCGAAGTCAGGCAGAACGGTCTGGAGTACTATCCGAT
>DAIRFM010000132.1:0-5406 GCA_036795025.1 Burkholderiales bacterium
GAATGAAAAGCTTCTGCGTGGTTTCCTGCAGGCTGCCTTTGGGTATGCCGAGGCGCAGCCGGTGTGAATTCGTGCTCACGTTTGTTGGCCGGCGCAGAAAATGTCGCGGTAGGCCGTATACACCGACGCGGCCAGCACCGGGACGAGAACCAGGAAACCCAGGAGAGCCGGGATCGCGGCGACCAGGCACAGCACCAGCAGCACTACGCTGTAGACCAGGAAGGGTATCCAGTTCCTGAGGCAGGCGAAGAAACTCGCCTTGAGTGCAGCCCCCGGCGCCACGTCGTGCAAAACGATCAACGCGGGGGCAAACCAGGTCGCCATGTACAGCGGTACCGACAGGCCCGCGACCAGTAGCATGGCGATCAGCATCGACGCAATGGACATGCCCGCGCCTTCGATGCCGCCGCGCATCACGCCCATGAAGACGCCGCCGCCGATCACGGCGACGACGGCGAAGAAGATGACCACCCAGCCAATCAGGTTGAATGCTCCCACCAGCACCAGGTCGCCGGTCCTCTGCTTAAAGCCGGCGAACAGGTGCTCGAATTCGAGCGCGCCGCCCTGGTCCAGTGCCTTGCAGCCGAGCATCAGGCCGCCGCCGAAAATGGGAAACAGCAGCGCGCTTGCGAGAGAACCGAGGATAGGGATCATGCTGATGACGATGAAGATAACGCCCAGCGCGACAGCCGCCAGGATCCATATACCGGGCTGCTTGAGGAACAGGGCGAAGGCTTCGACGATCCAGTCCCAGCCGCGGCCGGCCGCGACGGTGCGCCCCTCCGCGTGAAAGTTCCCGGCCTGCGACTCCGGTGCGGCGTTAGGATTGGTATCCGTCATGTCGGTCTCCCTGGGTGGATGCAGCTTGGCCGGGCGCAACGCGCTTGGCGGCAAGTTTATGCTGCTTGCCCGGGGTCCTCAAGGATTACATCGCGCGCGGTTTCTGCGATCATGGGCGGCGGCCGCGCCTGACGATCGGAAAACGTCGATCCGGGCGCCAGGGGCGCGGAGGATTTCATGCAGCTGGGCGAAATAGAGCGGTCGTTGCAGGACTCGGGACTTACCCCGCGCGGCGCGTTTCATTCTGCCGCCGGCGACGGCGTGCCGCCGCTGGCGGCCGATACGCCTGCGCGCAGCGTGGTTCTGGCTGGCAATGCCGGGCCGCAGATGTGGCGGGCCTTCGACGCCGCGCGCGCCGGGGGCGGGATGACCCTGGACGAATGGTCCGGGCGCGTCCTGACCGAACTTGCCGCGCGATTGGGAGCGCGCGCTGTGTTCCCGTTCGAGCGTCCCTATCTGCCCTTTCAGCGCTGGGCCATGCGCGCCGAAGCCTGCCACCCGTCGCCGCTCGGCCTGCTGATCCATCCGGACTACGGCCTGTGGCACGGCTATCGCGGGGCGCTGTTGTTTGCCGCGGCGATCGAGCTGCCGCCGCCCGACCGCCGCGCCAGCCCCTGCGCGAGTTGCGCCGATCGCCCGTGCCTCACCGCTTGTCCGGCAGGAGCATTCGACGGCACGGCTTACGACGTCCCGGCCTGCGCGCGCCACCTTGCAGGCATGCCGGAACCGGCGTGCATGGACATCGGCTGCCTCGCGCGTCATGCCTGCCCGATCGGCCGCGACTACCGCTATGCGCCGGCGCAGGCGCGTTTTCACATGCAGGCTTTCCTGCGCAACCATCGCTCCGGCGCGACGGCCTGAGCGGCGCGCACAGCCTGTTCAGGCGGAGCGCTGGTCCTCGATGATCATGGCGGCGGCCTTCTCGGCGATCATGATCACCGGAAGATTCGTATTGCCGGACACCAGCGTCGGCATGATCGAGCAATCGACCACGCGCAGACCCGCTACGCCGTGCACGCGCAGGCGCTCGTCCACCACGGCGAGCGCGTCCGAGCCCATCTTGCAGGTGCCGACGGGATGGAAAATGGTGGCGCCGTTATTGCGCGCGAATTCGAGCAGTTCCGCGTCGGTCCTGGCCGCCGGGCCGGGCTTGTATTCCTCCAGCACGTAGGGCCGCATCGCCGGCGTGGCGGCGAGGGCGCGCGCGACTTTCATGCCGGCCACGGCGGTGCGCCGGTCGATCTCGGCCGAAAGGTAATTCGGCTGCATCGCCGCCGGCTCCTTCGGGTCGCGCGACTTGATCGCGAGCGTGCCGCGCGATTCCGGGCGCAACTGGCATACCGACATGGTGAAGCCGGAGAAATCGTGCGGCTTCGCGCCGGCCATCTCGGCCGAGAGCGTGGCGAAATGGAACTGGATATCGGGGGTCTGCGATTCCGGCAGCGCGCGCGTGAACAAGCCGCCCTGGTTGATGCCGATGGCAAGCGGCCCGGTGCGGAACAGGAGCCATTTGAGCCCGATTTTCATCTGGCCGTAGAGGCTCGCCAGCTGGTCGTTGGTGGTGATCGGCTTGGTGCACTTGTAGATGAGGCGCAGCTGCAGGTGGTCCTGCAGGTTCGCGCCCACGCCCGGCAGTTCCTTCACCAGCGGGATGCCGTGCGATTGCAATAGTGCCGCCGGGCCGATGCCGGAGAGCTGCAGCAACTGCGGGCTGCGCAGCGTGCCGGCGGCGAGTATGACTTCCTTCGCCGCGCGCACTTCGTGCGTCGCGCCATGCTGCTCGTAGCGGATGCCCACGGCGCGAGCGCCGTCCACGCCGGCGCGCGCGCCTTCGAACAGGATTGCGCTGGTGTGCGCGTCGGTCTCCACGCGCAGATTCGATCGCTTTGCCGCCGGTTTCAGGTAAGCGGTTGCGGTGGACGAGCGCCAGCCCTTGCGCGTCGAGAGCTGGTAATAGCCGACGCCTTCCTGCGTGGCGCCGTTGAAGTCGTCGTTGCGCGGAATGCCCAGTTCGTTGGCGCCGCGGATGATGGCTTCCATCAACTCGTGCTTTTCCTCGATGTCGGAGCACCACAGCGGGCCGTCCGCGCCGTGATATTCGCTCGCGCCGCGGGTGTTGTGCTCGGACTCGATGAACCAGGGCAGCACGTCGCGCCAGCCCCAGCCCTTGTTACCCAGCGCCGCCCAGCGCTCGTAATCCTGATGCTGGCCGCGAACGCAAATCAGACCATTGATGGAGGAAGAGCCGCCCAGGCCGCGCCCGCTCGGCCAGTAGACTTTGCGGTTGTTCACGCCGGGAACGGGCTCGGTGTAATAGCGCCAGTTGTACTCCGGGTGCCACATGGTCTTGCCGTAGCCGATCGGAATATGGATCCAGATATAGTTGTCGCGC
Organism: Burkholderiales bacterium; assembly: GCA_036795025.1. Lineage (GTDB taxonomy): Bacteria > Pseudomonadota > Gammaproteobacteria > Burkholderiales > SG8-39 > 2-12-FULL-64-23. The sequence goes on from DAIRFM010000132.1 coordinate 3,233, forward strand.
GGCCCCGCCTCGAGCAGCAGCACCGAATGCCTGCCGTTTTCCGACAACCGGTTGGCGAGCACGCAGCCCGCCGACCCCGCCCCGACGATGATGTAGTCGACTATATTGTTGTCCATGCGTGCCTTCTGCGCCGGTGGTCAGTGCGGGCGCTCAGAAACTCGGGGTTTTATTGTAGCCGTTATGCTTGGGCGCGGCGCGGCTTTGCGCCGCCTGTATGGGCGTGTAAGCTAGCGCCTTGGAAAAAAACCGCTCGACAAACTCATGCACGCAAAAGTGAATCCGCAAGCTCCGGCCAAAGTCGCCGACGCCGTCGCCAGGACGCTTAAAAAATACGGCGCGCGCTTTGCGTTTGGCATTCCCGGCAACGACGTGCTCGAGACGGTGCGCGCGTGCGAGGAGCAGGGCATCGAGTTCGTGCTGGGCAAGTCCGAGCCGTCCTGCGCATTCATGGCCGACGCCGTGTACCAGCTCACCGGGGCGCCGGCGGTGCTGATTCCGGCACTGGGGCCGGGCATCTCCAACGCCATGTCGGGCATCGCCGGCGCGATGCAGGAGCGTTCCGCCATGCTGGTGCTCTCGGGCGAGATGGGCACGGCCAACATGGGCATCTACAACCATCAGGTATTCGACCATGTCGCGCTCGCGCGCCCGGTGACCAAGTATGCCGGGCAGTTGAATCCGAAGCGGGCAGCGCAGCAGGTGGCGAAGGCGCTGGACATCGCGCTCGCCTATCCCGCCGGCCCGGTGCTCCTGAACGTGGCCGCCGACCACAACCGCTCCGAGGCGAAGAGCGAAGACGATTACCGGCCGGCGCGCATCGCCGCGACCGCGCTCGCGCCGGACGAAGCCGCGCGCCTGGGCAAGATGCTCTCGGGCGCCAAGCGGCCCCTGCTGCTCGTCGGCCGCGGCGCGCTGCTCGGGCAGACGCCGGCGGCGCTCCAGGCCTTCGTCGACGCCTGGCGGCTGCCGTTTTTCTGCACCTACAAGGCGAAGGGCGTAATCGCCGAGCAGCACCCGTTGTGCCTAGGGAGCGTCGGCCTGTCGCCGCTGGTCGACGCCGAGAACATGAATCTGGTGCGGGAAGCCGACCTCATCCTGATGGTGAGTTTCGATCCGATCGAATTGCGCGACGCCTGGCTCGACGCCTGGCCTGAAACGCAGTCGGTGGTATCGCTGGACTGGGGGCCGCTGAACCACCGCATTTTCCCGGAAGGCGAGCGCGCCTACGGCCACCTGCCGAGCATGCTGGCGCAGCTCACGCGCGAGGCCGGGGCGGGCAAGTCCTCCTCCTGGGGGATGGCGCGTCTCGGCCGGCTCAAGGATGCAGTCGCGCACATCGTGCGCGCGCGCGCGCCGGCCAAAGGCATCAGCCCGGCGGCGCTGTTTGCGGCGGTGAGCGCTCAGGCGACCGGGGACTGGATCATGACGGTGGACGTGGGCTCGCACCGCATACTCGCCAACCACGTGATCCGCTGCCGCGTGCCGGGGCAACTGTTGCAATCGAACGGCCTGGGTTGCATGGGCTATGCGCTGCCGGCCGCGATCGGCGCCCAGCTCGTGCATCCGGACAAGCCAGTGGTGGCCATGCTCGGCGATGGCTGCATGCTCATGACGCAAGGCGAGCTCGCCGTCGCCGCCGAGCGCAACTTGCCCATCGTGGTGGTGGTGCTGAACGACGCCAGCCTGTCGCTGATCAAGCTGAAGCAGTCGAAGATGAACCTGGCGCCCAAAGCCGGGGGCGGCGTTCCCTATTCGTCGACGGACTTCGTCTCGCCGCGCTTCGATATCATCGCCGAAGGTTTCGGCGCCAAGGGCGTGCGCGTGGATAGTATCGCGGCGTTCGACAGAGCATTGCGCGAGGCAGTGGCGAGCCGGCGCTTTACCGTGATCGACGCGCAGATCGATCCTTCGGAATACTGGGAGCAGATGTAGGGTGATTGTGGCGCTACGCACGTTTCAGTGAATATAACCGTATGGCGGCAGTCCTTTGCCGCCAAATGAATCCAGGAGTGCAACATGAACGCACGCAGCCAGCTCGACCGTCTCGATTCCTCCTACCGCAGCTGAAACCCCTGCTCACCCGAGGCGCAACTGCGTGGCCAAGGTAATCTGCGTCGGGCACAGCGCGCTCGACCGGGTGTTCACGGTCGATGCCTGGCCGCAGGCGAGCGCCA
>DAIRFM010000133.1:0-5400 GCA_036795025.1 Burkholderiales bacterium
GCGATTACCGCGTGGTCTGTCCCGACGTGCCCGGCCGCGGACTGAGCGGCTGGCTGAAGAATCCGATGGAATACCAGGTGCAGACCTATGTCGCCGACATGGTGACGCTGCTGGCGCGCCTGGACGCCGATTGCGTGCATTGGGTCGGCACGTCGATGGGCGGGATGATAGGCATGGCCCTCGCGAGCCTGGCCGAGACGCCGCTGCAGAAACTGGTGCTGAACGACGTCGGACCGATCATTACCGCCGTTTCGCTTGCGCGCATCGGCGAATATGTGGGCAAGGCGCCGACCTTCCCCGATTTCGCCGCGGCGATCCAGTACATACGCGCGGTAAGCGCGCCTTTCGGCGCTCACAGCGATGCGGAATGGTCCGTCCTCACCGAGCATGTCACGCGCAGGCAGCCGGACGGCAGTTACCGCATGCACTATGACCCGGCCATCGCCGTGCCCTTCAACGCCGCGGCGCCCGACAAGGACATCGAGCTTTGGTCCTATTACGACGCCATCCGTTGTCCGACGCTGGTGATCCGCGGCGCCTTGTCCGACCTGCTCAAGCGCGAGACCGTGCGGGAAATGGCCGGCCGCGGCCCGCGCGCAAAAACGGTGGAGATTCCCGAGGTCGGCCATGCGCCGACGCTGATGCACGCGGACCAGATCGCGATCGTGCGCGATTTTCTGCTCGGCAACTGATTCAGCACTCGCCTGTTCGTGACTACGCTTGAACTCGCGCCGCCGGATCCTGCTTGTAGAACAACGCCAATTGACCATATAGCTCCGGGTAGATCGAACGCACTGCCTGCGGCAGGGTGAAGAAGGCTTCGGAGAGGACGGCGAAGAACTCCGCCGGCTGCTCGCTCGCGTAGGGGTCGATCACGGTATCCATGCCGCGGTCGACCTGGGCGCAGAATTCGTCATAGGCCGTATCCCAGGCCGCCAGCCACTGCTCGCGTTCCATATCCGCGTGCGGCAGCGGAAAATCGTCCATGTCGCCGCGGTCCATATGCAGCTTGTGCGCGAATTCGTGGATTACCACGTTGTAGCCGGCCGCGCCCAGCGCCACGTCCTGCCAGGAAAGGATCACCGGTCCGCCAGGCCAGGCTTCGCCCGAGAGCGCATCGTCGTATTCGTGCACCACGCCGCTCGCGTCCATTTCCTCGCGCCGGACCTTGAATTCGCCCGGGTAGATCACGATCCCTACCCAGCCCTGGTAGGCGTCCAGGCCGAGATTGAGGATGGGCAGGCAGGCCTGCACTGCGATCGAAAGACGCACCGCATCGGTCAGGACGAAGCCGCGTGCGCCGTGCATTTGCTTTTCGTCCAGGAACAGCACCGCGTACTCCTTCAAATGCTGCCTGTCCGCATCCGTCAGCCCGTGCAGGAAGGGCAGGCTGCGGGTCACGTGCTGCCACAGCGCCTCATCCAGCACAAAGCGGCGCAGTGCGCGTTTTCTGCGCCAGGTTCTGAAGAATTCGAACATGAGGAGATTATCGCCGATTTGCGTTTGGTCACGGCGGACCGTCCTACCGTGGCGAGTATAATTCAGCCATGGGTACCGTCGTGCAGGCTGCACACGTCGATTTGGCCGAGCCGGCGCTAGCTCCGAACGCCACGGGCTTGCCCGAAGCCGACGCCGTGCGGCTGCGTCGCGCCTACGAATTCGCCGTTCCCGTGTACGCGGGCAAGCTGCTGGGCACCGGCGAGCCGGTGCTGGAACACGCGCTGGGCGTAGCCTCCTCCCTCGCCGCGCTGCGGCTGGACGCCGAGACACGCATCGCCGGCATCCTGTTCGCGGTGCCCCAGTATCTGGCCGACAGCCAGGACCAGCTCGCCGCCGCCTTCGGTCCGACCGTCGCGGCACTGGTGGCGGGCATCGCCAAGCTCAATCAGCTGCGCATGGTCACCCGCGCACTGGCGGGACAGGAAACCGGCGCTGCGCGCAACTCGCAGGCCGAGGTGCTGCGCAAAATGCTCCTCGCCATGGTCGAAGACATCCGCGTGGTGCTGGTGCGGCTGGCGAGCCGCACCCAGACGCTGCGTTTCCTCGCGCGCGCGCCCGACGCCCTGCGCCGGCCCTATGCGCAGGAGACGCTCGACATTTTTGCGCCGCTCGCCAACCGCCTCGGCATCTGGCAACTCAAGTGGGAGCTGGAAGACTACGCTTTCCGTTACCTCGAGCCCGAGCTGTACCGGAAAATCGCGTCCATGCTGGACGAGAAACGCGACGAGCGCGAGAGCTTCATTGCCGATGCGGTGGCGGCACTGGAGGCGGAATTGCGCTCGGCGGGCATCAACGCCGAGGTGCAGGGCCGGCCCAAACACATCTACAGCATCTACAACAAGATGCGCGGCAAGTCGCTGGACTTCTCCGAGCTCTACGATGTGCGCGCCCTGCGCGTGCTGGTGGACTCGGTGAAGGACTGCTACACCGCGCTCGGCATCGTGCACAATCTGTGGACGCCGATTCCGAAAGAGTTCGACGATTACATCTCGCGCCCGAAAAGCAACGACTACCGTTCGCTGCATACCGCGGTGATTGGCTCCGACGGACGCGCGCTGGAGGTGCAGATCCGCACCCACGACATGCATCGCCACGCCGAGCTGGGCGTGGCCGCCCACTGGCGCTACAAGGAGGCAGGTCCGGGGCGAGCGGCCTCCGTTTCTAGGCCGGACCCCTTCGACGAGAAAATCGCCTGGTTGCGGCAGGTGCTCGCCTGGCGCGACGACGTGGCCGAATCCGTCAATTGGGTCGACCAGTTCAAGCGCACGGCGCTGGATGACACGGTCTACGTGCTCACGCCGCAGGGCCGCGTGCTGGATCTGCCGCAGGGGTCGACGCCGGTGGATTTCGCCTATCACCTGCATTCGGATCTCGGCCATCACTGCCGCGGCGCCAAGGTCGACGGCGTGATGGTGCCGCTCAATTACAAGCTCGCCAACGGCCAGCGCGTGGAGATTATCGCCGCCAAAACCGGCGGGCCGAGCCGCGACTGGATGAACCCGGCGCTGGGTTACCTCCAGAGTTCGCGCGCGCGCAACAAGGTGAGGCAGTGGTTCAACGCGCAGGCGCTGGCCGAGACCGTGGCCCAGGGACGGGCCATGGTCGAGCGCGAACTGCAGCGCGAAGGCATGACCGGCGCCAATCTGGACCACTTGGCGCAACAGATCGGCTACGCCAGGAGCGAGGACATGTTCGCCGCCGCCGGGCGCGAGGAACTCGGGGCGAAGCAGCTGCAGACTGCGCTTCGCGGCGCACCGCCGGCCGGGCCGGCGCCGGAATCCTTGCTGCCGGGCAAGAGCAGGGCGGATGCCAAGGGCAGCGGCATTCTCATCGGCGGCATGGACAAGCTGCTCACGCAATTGGCTAAGTGCTGCAGACCCGCACCGCCTGACGCCATCGCCGGTTTCGTCACCCGCGGTCGCGGGGTGTCGATTCACCGCCGCAGCTGCCGCGACCTGCAACGCCTGGCTGAGCTGCACCCGGAACGCATGATCGAAGCCGGCTGGGGTCAGCAGAAGGACGGCGTGTTTTCGGTCGACATTGTGGTGCAGGCGCAGGACCGCCAGGGGCTGCTGCGCGATATCTCGGAGGTGCTCTCGCGCGAGAAAATCAACGTCACCGGGGTCAACACGCAATCGAAGCAGCATATGGCCTACATGTCCTTCACCGTCGAAATCTCCGATCTGGAGCAGTTGCACCGAACCCTGGCGCTGATCGGGGATGTCCAGGGCGTGCTCTCGGCGAGCAGGCGCTAGATGGAAACCGAGCTCAAGCTGTTGCTTGCGCCGCAGGACCTGCGCCGGCTGCGCCGCGATCCCCGGATCAAGGCGCTGCAGCAGGGGCGCGCGTCGACGCGCCGCGTCCACAGCGTCTATTACGACACGCCCGAGCGGGCCTTGTTGCGCGCCGGGCTGGCGCTGCGCCTGCGCTCGGACGGCACACGCTGGCTGCAGACCCTGAAGACCGAAGGCCAGGCCGCGGCGGGGCTGCACCTGCGCGAGGAATGGGAATGGCCCCTGCCGGGCGAGGCGCTCGACTTCGGCCTGCTCGCGACGACGCCGGAGGCCAAGCTGTTTCGCGCCCCTAGCCTGTGCGCGGCGTTGGGGCCGGTTTTCAGGACCGAGTTCGAGCGTACCAGCCTGCGCCTTGGCTTCGCCGACGGCAGTCTGGCCGAGCTCTGTCTGGACAGCGGGGAGATTCGCAGCGGCCGGCGCGCGAGTGCGATCAGCGAAGCGGAAATAGAGCTGCTCGCCGGCAGTCCCGTGCGCCTGTACGAGCTCGCGCTGGAATTGGTCGAGCGCGTGCCGCTGCGCCTCGGCCAGGCGAGCAAGGCCGAGCGCGGCTATGCGCTCGCGCGCAAGGTGTCGGCGCGCCCGGTCAAGGCGGCGCGACTCGAACTGGACGAGCGGGGCAGCGTGGCGGCGGCTTTCGCCGCCGTCGTGCGCAACTGCATGGCGCATCTGCAGACGAACGAGGCCGGTTTTCTGGCAGGCAAGGATCCGGAGTATCTGCATCAGGTGCGTGTCGCGTTGCGGCGCTTGCGTGCCTGCTTCAGCCTGTTCAAAACCGTGATCCCGCAGCCCACGTTCGCCCCGGTCATGGAGCAGTTGCGCCAGCAGAACGCGGCACTGGGGGCGGCACGCGACTGGGATGTGTTCGTGCACGAAATGCTGCCCGCGCTGCGGGCACAGCGTCCCGACGAAGCCGCGGTGGCGGCGTTCGAACGGCGCTGCGTCAGGTTGGGGCGCGCGCACCTGCGCGCCGCGCAGGGCGCCGTCGCCTCCGCCGCCTGGCAGCGCCTGTGGCTCGAGCTCGGACGACTGCTGGCCGAGGGCGCATGGATACAAGAGCATGCGACGCTTGCCCTGCCGGTGGACGGCTTCGCCGCGAGCGTGCTGCAGCAGCGCGCGGCCACTATGAAAAAGCGCGGCAAACGCCTGCAGGAACTCGATGCGGCCGGGCGCCACCGCCTGCGCATCGCCGCCAAGAAGCTGCGCTATGCGGCGGAATTTTTCGCCGCGCTGTTCCCGAAAAGACGCGTGCGGCCATACATCCAGTCGCTTGCCGGCGTGCAGGAGGTGCTCGGCGGCCTGAACGATGCGGCGACCTTGCTGCGCTTGCTGCCTGAAGCGTCCGCGGGCGCGCGCACGCCCGATCCGCGCGTCGCCGGCATGATTCAGGGCTGGAGCGCAGCCAGCACGCACCTGCAACTCGACGCGCTCGGACGGACATGGGATCATTGGCGGCGGCAGAAGCCATTCTGGAAGTCACCACGTGCAATTTCCGAAGGGGGGTAGTCATGTTTGAATCCGCAGAGCTTGGCCACAAGATCACGAAGCAGACCTATGCCAGGCAGGAGCCCAAGCTGCGCGAGGCGCTGCTGAATGCGCAATTCGACCT
>DAIRFM010000134.1:0-5377 GCA_036795025.1 Burkholderiales bacterium
GGTTGCGACAAATGCAGGCGCACGGCGGCGCGCGACACGCTGCGCTCGGCGAGCAGCGCGTCCAGCGCCACCAACAGGTTGAGATCGACGTTTCTGATATCCATAGAACAGATATATTAAATCTAAAGAATCGATTCGACAAATACAGGACCACTGTTTAGACTTGGTCTATCAGTTTAACAGGAGCCATATTATGAACTTCGGCATCGTGAAAGTGCTTGCGGGTTACCTGACCGCCAGCGCAGCCGCACTGGTGGCTTCGGTAAAACTGGCCTGCGTTCTAGGTGGCCAGATGATGATTACCTTCAGCGGAAATTTCTTCCGCTAGGCGGCGGCAACACAGGTTTCGCGGGACTCCTCCTCCTCTCCCCGCGTGGGCGGGGTGGCCGGCAAACTCCGGTCACTCTGCCCATTTCTTTTTTTGCGTGAGCACGCTGTCCATCCGGCGGCCGGGCTGGAATAAGCGCGGATTCCATAGCGGTCAAGTTTGAGACAGGCGCTGGTATGTTTGCACGAAACGCCGATCTATCCAATCCTTCCACAGCCACACCCAGGCGCCCTGCAGCGCCCACGCGTTGCGCGTGGCGACCGCGTATTTGCCGCCGGCGCTGATCAGTGCCAGCGCGTGCGGCGGGGAGACGTACGGTTCGAGCGCCTGCCCGGCGAGCGCGCGGCGCAGATTCCTGGCGAGCGGCGCACCCTGGCGCACCGCGAACACCCCGGACTTGGGCCGCGGCTGCCCGGTCACGCTGGCGCAATCACCGGCGGCGAAAATATCGGCATGCGACTCAGACTGCAGGCAGGGATTGACGGCAATGAAGCCCGCGGCGTCCGTTTGCAGGCCGCTGGCGCGCAGCCAGGCTGCCGGCGCGGCACCCGTCACCCAGAATACCGCATCGACGTCGATGCTTGCGCCCCCTTCGAGAGCGACCCGACCCGGTTCCACCGCGGCGACCTTGCGCCCGGCATGCACGCGCACCCCACGCTCATCCAGGATGCGCTGCAGCATTCGGCGCGCCTTGACGTTGTGGCTGGGCAGGACGAACGGCGTGTCGGTAATCAGATCGAACCCGGGCACGGCCCCGTCTTGGCGCAGGCGGTATTGCATCGCCAGCACGAGTTCCACTCCGGCTGCTCCGCCGCCCACCAGCGCCAGGCGCTTCAGACCGGCGGCGCGTGCGCGTAGTCCTTCCCATGCGGGCAGCAGCACCTCGATCGGCTTGGCCGGAATCACCTGCTCCGGCACGCCGGGTATGCCGAATCCGGGTGGAGTTGAACCGATGTCTATGGACAGGATGTCGTATTCGACACGCCTGCCGTCGGCGAGAAACAGCAGCCGTTCCCCCGCATTGAGCGCCACCGCCTCCATTTCCAGAAACCCGGCGCGCGCATATCCCGCCATGCGTTCCAGATCGATGTGGCTTTGGTGATAGTCGTAGTGGCCGGCAATCAACCCGGGCAGCATGCCCGAGTAAGGCGTATGACGCTTCGCACTGACCAGAGTCAGGCGCGTATCCGGCATGGGCGCCTCGCCATGACTTTTCAGCACGGCGACATGGCTGTGTCCCCCGCCCAGCAATACCAGTCGCTTCAACGCACGTCTACCTTGTCGTGACTTTGTTCATTCATGGGCGCCCCTTTTTCAGACCATCCCGGATGCATTCGCCGCGCAACTGGCGCAGGCGCAGCAGATCCTCCGGCCGGTCCACGTCCCACAGCGTCGCCAATTCGCACCAGCGCCAGTTGAGGCGCGCCAGCCGCGCGCGCGTCTCCTGCATCACCGTCGCCGTGCCCCAGGCAATGTCTTCGAACAACTGCGCCGATGGCTTGCGCGCCAGGCCGATCAGCACGTAGCCGCCGTCCTCGGCCGGACCGAACACCGCATCGTTTCCGCCGGCCAGGCCGGCCGCAGCTTCACGCAAATATTCCGCCGTCAGCACCGGGCAATCGCTGCCGACCAATAGCCCGGGGGAGCTTCCCGTCAGAGCATGCTCCAGGGCGCGCGCCATGCGCACCCCCAGATCGCCCTCCCCCTGGGCGCGCAGGCTTATGCCGTACTGCCTGGCGCAAGCCGCGAAAAACGCATCGTCCGTTCCGGGTGCGCACCAAAGCTCCACCGGGCCCAGCCCGGCGGCCAAGGCGGTGAAGAGCGTGCGCTCGGCCAGTTGCCGGTGCAATTCTGCGGCAGCTCCCTCACCGAGGGCGGAAATCAGGCGGGTCTTCACCCGGCCCGGCATGGGCGCTTTGGCAAAGACCATGATGCGGCAGCTAATGGCCGCGCGTCCTGTAGCCGCGCGCCAGCCGCGCCGGCGCCGCGCCGAGCGCGTACTGCAACCGCAGCCACCACATCAGCACGACGGTACGCAGCACACCCTGGCTTTCCCAGCGGCGCGCCGAAGTGAGACAGCGCTGGCGCAGGCATAGCGGCGCGGACACGCGGCGCAGCCGTGCGCTGATGGCGAGGTCTTCCATCAACTCCTGGCCAGGGTAGCCGCCGACTGCGTCGAATGCCTCGCGGCGCACAAAAATACCCTGGTCCCCGGTACAGATATGCGTCAGGCGGGAGCGCAGGTTCATCATGGCTTCCACCACCCGCAACAAAGAGTGGGAGCCGGCAATGCGCACGTCGAAGCGGCCCCAGGCGAGACCGCCGGCAGCCAGGCCTTGCAGCACCAGGCGGTCGGCCTCGTCGGGCAGGCGTGAATCGGCATGCAGGAACAGGAGCACATCGCTTGCAGCGGCGCGCGCGCCGGCATTCATCTGGCCGGCTCGGCCGGCGCTCGCCGCAAGCACCCGGTCGGCAAGGCCCGCGGCCAGAGAGGCCGTGCCGTCGCTCGAGCCGCCGTCGACCACGATCACTTCATGGCCGCGACGGCGCAATTCGCCCAGGGATTCGAGCGTGGCGACAATGCCTTCGGCTTCGTTGAGCGTGGGGATGATGATAGACAATCGTTTCACTGCGCGGACCGTTCTGAGAGGGAGCCGGAGCCCATCTCGAGTCCTGCCGCCGGCGGGTGTACCGCTCACCCTCTCCTCCATGCATGGAACCGCTCCACCCAGGCGAGCAGTCTCTGCGGCGCATGATTGCGCTTCCATACCCCGGCCGCATACTTGTTCGCCTCGGCCAGTGTCGGATAGATATGGATGGTGCCGAGGATTTTATTCAGACCGAAACCATGGCGCATCGCCGCGACATACTCCGCGATCAGGTCGCCGGCATGCTCGCCGACGATGGTGCAACCGAGGATCTTGTCCGCGCCGGGCACGGTGAGCACCTTGATCAGGCCATGCGCCTCCTCGTCGGCGATGGCACGGTCCAGTTCCTTCAGATCGAACACGCTGACCTCGTAGGCGATACCCTTTTCCCTGGCTTCGGTCTCGTTCAGCCCCACCCGGGCGACCTCGGGGTCGGTGAAGGTCGCCCAGGGTATGACCGAGTAATCCGCCTTGAACTTCTTGAAATCGCCGAACAGCGCGTTGACCGAGGCATACCATGCCTGGTGCGCCGCCGTGTGGGTAAACTGGTAAGGGCCGGCGACGTCGCCGCAGGCGTAGATATTCGGGTACAGGGTCTGCAGGTATTCGTCGGTCTCGACGGTGCGCGTTTTCGCCAGCGGAATGCCCAGTTCCTCCAGGCCGTAGCCGCTGGTATTGGCCACGCGCCCGACGGCGCACAGCAACTCGTCGAAGGGCACGCGCACTTCCTTGCCCTGGTGCTCGCAGATCAGCACTTTCTCGCCACCCTCCAGGATGAACTGTTTGGCCGTGTGGTTCACCAGCACATTGACGCCTTCGGCGCGAAAGCGCTGCATTACCCTGTCGGACACTTCCGGATCCTCGCGCATCATGATGCGCGGCAACATCTCGACCTGGGTCACCTGCGAGCCGAAACGCGCGAAACACTGGGTGAGTTCCGACCCGATCGGCCCGCCGCCCAATACCACCAAGCGGCGCGGCAGCGCACGCAGATTCCAGACATTGTCGGAAGTGTAGTAGCCGACCTGCTCGATTCCCGCTATGGGCGGCACGAAGGGACGCGCGCCGGCCGCGATGACGATGGCCCGCGCGGTCAGAGTCCGCGTGCCGCTGGCGGTTGTCACCCTGACCGACCAGGGCGTAATGATTTTCGCCTCGCCCGCGATGCATTCCACGCCCAGTTCGGAGTAACGCTCGACCGAATCATGCGGCTCCACTGCCGTGATCACGCGTTGCACGCGCGCCATCACCTCGGCGAAGTCGAAGGTGGCGCTGGCGGTCCTGATGCCGAACTCGTGGGCGCGCTTGACATGGGAAATGAACTTGGCCGAGCGGATCAGCGCCTTCGACGGCACGCAACCGGTGTTCAGGCAATCGCCGCCCATTTTGTGCTTTTCGATCAGCGTCACCTTGGCCTTGACCGCAGCCGCGATGTAAGCCGTCATCAAGCCGGCGGAGCCGGCGCCGATCACCACCAGGTTGCGGTCGAAACTGGCCGGTCTTTCCCAGCGGGTGTAGACCTTGCGCGCCCTGACCATGGCAACGATTTTCTTGGCGATGAGGGGGAAGATTCCCAGCAGCACGAACGCGCCGATCAGCTTGGCCGAGAGGATACCTCCGAGCGCATCGATCTGCGCGATCTGCGTGCCGGCGTTGACGTAGACGACAGTGCCGGCCAGCATGCCCAGCTGACTTACCCAGTAGAAGGTCCAGGCCTTCATCGATGTCAGGCCCAGCGCCAGGTTGACGACGAAAAACGGGAACGCCGGCACCAGGCGCAGGGTAAAAAGGTAGAAACCACCTTCTTTTTCCACGCCGGCATCGATGGCGCCCAGCTTGTCGCCGAATTTCTGCCGGATCAAATCGCGGAACAGGAAGCGCGAAGCAAGAAACGCCAGTGTCGCACCGATGCTGGATGCGAACGACACGATCAAGGTGCCCCACGCGAGGCCGAAGATCGCGCCGGCTGCCAGGGTCATGATGCCGGCGACCGGAAGCGACGCAGCCGTAACCATCACGTAGAGCGTGAAAAACACGAGCGCGGCGAGCAGTGGGTTGGCGTGGTAGTAGAGGTCGATCGCCGCCTGCTGCGACTTGAAATAGTCGAGGCGGAAATACTGTCCCAGATCGAAAGCGAAAAACGCGGCGATCAGCGCCACCGCCACCGCGATCAACGCGATTTTGCGTGCTTTCATCATTTCCTCTCGCCGCTGCCGCAGCTGGAACCCCGTCCAGCAGTAAAGCCTGGCAGTACGATGGCGAGCGTCAGTCGCGGCCTTGCGCCGCGCTTGCCCGCAGCGCGATCTGCGTCCACACGCGGTCGATGACGGCGAGCACCTCGTCCGCATTCTGCAGGCGTTCGGCCGGATCCTTGGCCATCATGCCGTCGAGCAGCACCTGG
>DAIRFM010000135.1:0-5365 GCA_036795025.1 Burkholderiales bacterium
TTTTCACGATCACCACCTTCACCGCCTCGCCTGACTTGTCGTCGGGCACGCCCACGGCCGCGCACTCGAGCACGCCCGGGTGCATCGCCACGACGCTCTCGATCTCGTTCGGATAGACGTTGAAGCCGGAGACCAGGATCATGTCCTTCTTGCGGTCGGTGATGGTGACGTAGCCTTTGGAGTCGATGTGGCCGACGTCGCCGGTCTTGAGCCAGCCGTCCTGCATCACCTTGGCGGTTTCCGCGGGATTCTGCCAGTAGCCTTTCATCACCTGCGGCCCACGGACGCAGATCTCGCCAGTGGACTTCTCGATGTCGCCCGAGCCGGTCCAGATCGGCAGCTCGATGAAGTCGTCGTTGCGGATGGACACCTCGGTCGAGGGCAGCGGCAAGCCGATGGTGCCGTTCCAGGGCGTGCCGAGCAGGTTGACGCACACGCCCGGCGAAGTCTCGGTCAGGCCATAGGCCTCGGTGAGGTACTTGCCGGTGACCTGCTGCCATCTTTCAGCGACCGGCTTTTGCACCGCCGCGCCGCCGCCGATCACCACCTTGATCCCGGAAAAATCGAGTTGGTCGAAGCCCGGCGTATTGAGCAGTCCGTTGAACAGCGTATTCACGCCGGTCAGCGCGGTGAACTTCCATTGCCTCAGCTCCTTGACGAATGCCGGCAGATCGCGCGGATTGGTGATGAGCACGTTGAGGCTGCCCCATTTCATGAACGACAAGGTGAATGTAAGGCAGAAGATGTGATACATGGGCAGCGGCGAGACCACGACCTCGCTGGCTTCCCGGAAGCTGCCCGAAATCCACACGCCGCCCTGCTCCAGGTTGGCGAGGATGTTGCGATGCGTGAGCATTGCGCCCTTGGACACGCCGGTGGTGCCGCCGGTGTATTGCAGGAAGGCGATGTCCTCATGCATCAGGGTAACCGGCTTGAACTGCGAGGCGGCGCCACGCGCGAGCGCGGAGCGCAAGGTGATGGCGCCGTCGATGCGCCAGTCGGGCACCATTTTCTTCACTTTCTTCACCACCAGGTTGACGATCCAGCGCTTGGGCAGCGGCAGCAGATCGCCGAGCTCGGTGGTGACGACATGCTCGACTTGGGTTTTCGCGATCACCTGCTGCAGCGTGTTGGCGAAGTTCTCGACGATGACGATGGCCTTGGCGCCGGAGTCCTTCAACTGGTGTTCCAGCTCGCGCGGCGTGTACAGGGGATTGACGTTCACCACCGTCATGCCGGCGCGCAGGATGCCGGTCAGCGCCACCGGGTATTGCAGCAGGTTGGGCGACATGATGGCGACGCGCTCGCCCTTGGCCATGCCCGGCAGGCCTTGCAGGAACGCGGCGAAATCGCGCGACAGCCGCTCCAGTTCCGCATAAGTTATGGTGTGGCCGAGGTTGTGGTAGGCCGGCTTGTCGGCGAACTTGGTGAAACTTTTCTCGAGCAGATCCGGGATGGAGCTGAACTGGTTAACGTCGATTTCGGCCGGCATGCCGGCGGGATAGCTGTTCAGCCAGATTTTCTCGCTCACGGTCTTCTCCCTGCTCGGTTGAGTGAACTGGATTGTTTTCGAGCTTGCCCGATTCAAGGTTAACCACAAAGCCCGGTGCGCGCAACCGGCCTGACGCGCGTTCAAGGCCATCGGTTAGAATGGCCGGGGCTAAACCTTTTTCGCAGCCGATGCTTACACATAGACTTTTTTTCCAAGCCTGCCCGGCCGAACGGCCGAACGCCAGCCTCGCGCCTTGCCTGATGCCCAACTGCGCTCGCGCCTTTTTCGCGCGAATCTGCGGGACAGGACGCTAGCCATGCTCGCGCGCGCCTTCCGCCGCGTGCTGCTGATGGAATTGATCATCTATGTGGCGCTCGGCTGGTGTCTGGTGCGCTTCGCCGGCTGGCTCTGGCTCGAGGCCGCGGCCACTGCGCTCGGATGCGCCGTTGCCATGCGCGCCCTGGGTATCGCCGCGACCTTCGCCATCGCTGGCCGCTACGCCAGCCCCACCCCGCCCGAGCACCGGCCCGGCCCCGTCGGCTGGCTGCGGCTTTATTTTGCCGAGCTCGGCGCCTATGTCCTGATCTACAACCTGTACCAGCCGTTCGAGCCGCTGCTCATGGGCGAGGAGAGACTGCAGCCATTGCCGCCGGGACCGCTGCCGGTACTGCTGGTACACGGCTATGTCTGCAATCGCGGCTTTATGCTGCCTCTCAGGCGTTACCTGGGCGCACACGGCGTCAGCGCCTACAGCCACAATCTGGAACCGGTGTACGCTGACATCGACAGCTACGCCGATGGGCTGGCGCGGCGCATCGAGGACATTTGCGCCGCGACCGGCGCGGACAAGCTCGTCATTCTTGCCCACAGCATGGGCGGGCTCGCCGCGCGCGCTTGTCTGCGCAAGCACGGCGCGCGGCGCGTGGCCAAGCTGATTACGCTGGGCACGCCGCATCACGGCACGGTGCTGGCACGCCTGGGCGCGGGAGAAAATGGACGTCAGATGGTGCCCGGCAACGCTTGGCTAGAGCAACTGAACGGTACAGCGCTAGGCGTGCCCGCGGTTTCGGTGTTCAGCCATCAGGACAACATCGTCTCGCCGCAAGATAGCGCGGTGCTCGCAGGCGCGAAGATCGTGCACCTGTCCGGCATGGGGCATATCAGCATGCCCTTCTCGCGCCGCGTCCGGGAGAGCGCGCTGGAGGAAATACTCGCCGCGAGCGGCGAATTGAAGCGCGCAATCCGTTCGAAACATACTGCCATGGTACCGCGTTGACCAGCGCCCTTCCAGTTTGACCAATGCGCGGTAGCTACGGCTTCAATGCGCGCCGCAACAGCACGCGCATTGCCTCGGCACGTTTCTCGTCGTAGCCCCCGCGCTCCAGCCCCAGGGGAATCGAGCGCAGCGCCAGCTCGCAGTACAGGTGCAAGGCGTCGGGGCCGACGCGCCCGAGTTCGGCGAGATGCTTCTCCAGCGTGCCGATGTCGCCGCGCGAATACGTGCCTGCCAGGCCCTGCGCGAGGCCCGAGCGTTCCACCGAGTCCGCGGTGCCGCGCAGGAGCGGCAGCAGCGCGCGTATCGTGTCCTCGCGCCCGATGCCGAAGCTTTGCCATAGGTCAGCCGCCTGTTTCAACAAGGTGATGACGAAGCCCGCGGCGTAATGAGCGGCGACGTGATAGCGCACGCGGCAGCCGGGCGGCAGGCATATGGTCCGGCACCGCAGATCCGTCGCGAGCAGTTCCAGTTGCGACAATAGCGGCGCTTCGGCTTCGATGGCGATGGTGCAACCTCGCAGTCCGGCGAGCGCCACGTCCGGATCGGCAAACAGTTGCAATGGATGAAAACCGCCGATCCGGGCGCCGGCGCGCGCGGCAGGCGCAAGCACCGCTACTTCGGTCGCGCCGCTGCAGTGGACCACAGCCACGCCTTGGCGCCATTTGAGGCTTGCGACGACGGCGGCGATCGCATCGTCCGGGACGGTGAGGAAAACCAGATCGGTACCATCGACGACATCCTGCGCGTTCGCCACCGGCCGGCAACCCGCAATCCTCGCCGCCAGTTGTTCGGCCGAGCCCATGCTGCGGCTGGCGGCGGCGACGACGCTGTGCTTGCTCCCGGCCAGGCCCCAAGCCAGGGCTTTGGCTACGCGCCCCGCGCCGATGAAGCCGAGGCGAGGCGGAATTTGGTTTTGCTGTTGCATAAGGTTCATCTCTCGCGGGAGCCGTTTTTGCGACTCTGCCTCAATCGCCTACGGTTGCGTAACTGAAATACTAACGTCCCTTCATCTGCACCATCAGCACGCCGGCAAGCGCGATACGCGTCACCGGAAACGAGACTGCCCACAGCAGCAGAGCCAGGGCAAGCGCCGCGAGCGCTCGCCTGTCCAGGGTAGACACGCGCGCGCTCGCCGCTAGCCGCTGCGTTCTGCTTCCTTGCGCGCGCGCACCACCTGGGCGAGATCGAGCACCACCTGCGCCAGCGCGACCCGGTCCTCCTCCGAACGCATGATCGTCGGCGCGACCGCAACTTCGATGCCGCAGGCGCGGATGCCATCGGCAGCCGCGTCGTCCACACTGTCGACCACGAATCCGTCGATGAGCCGGTAATACTCGAGCGCCGCCCTGCGTGCCGACACCTCATGGCCCAGTTCCCGCATCATCTTGCCCGCCGCGCCCCTCAGCGCCCGATCGCCGACGATGGGGCTCACGGCAATCACCGGCACGCCGCGCTCGCGCAGCAGCTCGCGCATGCCTTGCACCGCCAGGATCGGCTGAATCGTGTGGTAGGGGTTGGCAGGGCACAGCACGATCGCTTCAAGGTCGGGCGCGTACAGCGCTTCCAGAACCTCGTCCGGAATGCGCGCCACGTCCGCGCCGGCATACAGAAAGCCCTTCACTACGGGCTCGCACTCCAGTTCGGTCAGGTACTCGTGGTAACTCACATGCCCGTCCTCGGTGACCACCACCGTGCGCACGGGGTCGTTGCTCATCGGCAGCACGCGCGCCTCGATGCCCAGCGTCTTGCAGAAACCGAGCGTGATCTGACTGAGCGAGCACTCCGCCCGCATCGCCTCGGTGCGCAGCAGCGGCAGCGCGAGCGAGCGATCACCAACACGGACGCGATGCTCCGAGCCGAGACGGTGCAGCATGTCGTGCAGCGCGTAAGTCTCGCCGGCCGGCTCCCAGCCGGCTGCGGGACTTGCGACCCCGGCGAGCGTGTACAGCATGGTGTCGATGTCGGGCGAGAACGCGAGACCGAAGACCTCATGGTCGTCCCCGGTATTGACGATGACGGCGAAATCCTTGCCACGCAGGCGCCGGAACCCGTCGGCGAGCTTTGCGCCGCCGACCTGACCAGCCAACGCAACGACTGTTCCCATTGTCCTCCCCACCCTTGATCCCCGAATTGTAGCCGACGTGGCCACCGAACGTGCACACGCCAGCCCCGGCCGTAGCCAAGAGACGGCGATTGCAAATCGCGTTCATGCGCGCCTCAGCCGGAGGCCGAGCGCGCGTAAGCGCAGATCGCCTGCACCAACCGTACGGGCATGGTTTCCCTGCCACGGCTTCGCGGATGCGCATAGTGCCATAAGAAGCGCACGCGGGCGCATCTGACGCCCCTGCGCGCGCGATCAGGGCTCGCCAAAAGGTGGTCCGGCCGGGTCATTTAAGCAAACTGCTTGCATTTACGAATGGGAATCATTATCATTGTAGAAGCTTTCCTAGGGAATTCCCATGCATCGCCTGCTTCTGTGTCTCGCCTTGTTGCCAAGTCTCGCTTTCGCAGCCGATCTCGAATACACGCTTATCATCCGCGATCACCACTTCGAACCGACGGAGATTCGAATTCCCGCCGGGAAGAAGATCAAGCTG
>DAIRFM010000361.1:0-1823 GCA_036795025.1 Burkholderiales bacterium
TCAAAGTGCCTTACTTCGGCCTGTACAAAATGATTGGCAACCTGCGGCATGATCGATAGAAAACTGCTGTCTGTTACGGCCGCAATCTTCTTGATTTTCTGATGATGGTTCTTGACAAATTTTATATGGGATAGGAAGGCTGCGAAATTATCCCATCCGGGGAAGGATTTGGCGTAAATCATCAAGCCATTAAGTTTGCCCTTTTCTCTGATATAGGGATCCACTTCCTGGACTAGTTTCTCGAAATCCGTTGATTCCAAGGGGCCAACAGGTTTAACAATCAATATGCTCTCCGCGCGATTTAATTCGTAATTAAGCATTGTCATTCTCCTGTTCTTAGCCGGTTTAAGCAGAAGTGGATCCCCTAAGGGGGGGGCCATATAAGACCCCGAAAACGGGGCCGAGTTGGTTCAGCGTACCGTTAATCCCTCGATTGCTCAACAGCATCAACCGGGATAGACACCTTTACGATCATTTTGTATGGGTACCAGCGGTGGATGTCATGCCGTCAACGCGCTTGTTCGACCAGGTATTCTCGTCACCGGTTGCTGGATGCGGCTGGAGCGGTTGCGTGGCCAAGCTGCGATGGCATGCAGTTGTCCCAAGTGCTGAATCGCGTGAGTTCAGGACCACGCGATGAGCGGAGATTGGAGCCAGGATGGGCGATTGGCGGCGCACGTCCGCGGGAATAACGGTTCAGTGGTCCCGGTTTATCATTCGCCGCCTTCAGATTGCCTTCCGCTGTTTACCCGAGTAGCGTTGAATCCGCAGACGCCCGTGCCACTACAACGGCGGGCGACAACCGAACCTGAACACTGTCGCTCTTGCCCGATTCAATAGATCAAGCCAAGGATGTATCGGCCAGCTACTCAACGCCACCATAACGGAGACAAGACCATGAAAACTGCAAAGCTGCTGGTCGCGCTCGCCGGCGCGGCATCGGTGCTGTTCGCGCAGTGCGCGTTCGCGCAGACCTTCCCGAGCAAGCCGATCCATCTCGTGATGCCGTATCCCCCGGGTGGCAGCTCGGACATTCTCGCGCGGCCGATCGCCAACGAGATGTCGAAGAGCCTGGGCCAGCCGGTGCTGATCGAATACAAGCCGGGTGCGGGCTCGACCATAGGCGCGGACTTCATCGCCAAGTCGGCGCCCGACGGCCACACGCTCGTGATGCTGCTGACCGCGCACGCGATCAACGCCACGCTGATGCCGAGCCTGCCCTACGACACGGTGAAGGATTTCACCTCCATCACGCTGGCCGCGACGCTGCCGCTGGTCGTGGTGGTGAACGCGCAGTCGAACATCCACACGCTGCAGGAACTGATCGCCACGGCCAAGGCCAGCCCCGGCAAGCTGAATTACGGCTCGGCCGGCGCCGGCAATACCAGCCACCTGGCGGTCGAATACTTCAAGTCCGTGGTCGGCGTGGACGCCACGCATGTGCCCTATAAAGGCAGCGGGCCCGCGGTCGCCGGACTGCTGGGGCGCGAGGTCGACTTCATGTTCGACAGCCTGTCGTCTTCGCTGGCGCAGATCCAGGCCGGCAAGTTCCGCGCGATCGCGGTGTCGACGGCCAAGCGCTCGCACGTGCTGCCGCAGGTGCCGACCATCCAGGAATCGGGCGTGCCCGGCTTCGACATCTCGGCCTGGTACGGCATCTTCGCCGCGGCCAACACGCCGGCGCCCATCGTGCAGAAGCTGAACGCGGAGTTCATCAAGGCCATGGCCGTGCCGGATGCGAAGCAGAGGATCGAGGGCTACGGCTACCAGATCGTCGGCTCCACGCCCGCGCAGCTCGACGCGCACGTGAAGAGCGAGATCGC
>DAIRFM010000362.1:0-1820 GCA_036795025.1 Burkholderiales bacterium
TGGGAGGCACAATCGGCGTGGAAAGCACCGTCGGAGTGGGCAGCGAATTCTGGATCGAACTGATCCGGGACGTTACGCCGCAACTTGCCGCTGGAAATACAATGCCCGCAGAACGTGCGCCGCAAGCTCAGGGAAACGCGGCGCTGCGCACCCTGCTCTATGTGGAAGACAATCCGGCCAACCTAATGCTGGTCGAGCAAATAATTGAGGACCACCCACATATACGCATGCTGAGCGCACGCGATGGCAATCTCGGCATAGCGCTTGCGCGCGCCCATCTCCCGGATGTGATCCTGATGGACATCAATCTGCCTGGCATCAGCGGAATTGAAGCCCTGAATATCCTGCGCGAAGACCCGGCAACGACGCACATCCCCGTCGTTGCCCTCAGTGCCAATGCAATGCTCCGCGATATCGAGTGGGGACTAGAGGCGGGATTCTTCCGCTATCTCACCAAACCAATCAAGGTCAATGAATTTATGAACGCGTTGGACGATGCACTGAAATTTTCTGAAATGGGATTGGTCAACGCAAATGAAACCGGACAAATACGATGATTAGCGAACAAGAAATTCTTAACGCCAGCATTCTGATCGTTGACGATCAGCAATCCAATGTGCTTCTGCTTAGGGAAATGCTGCGTGATGAGGGGAGACATCCCCTCATACTCCCCTGAGTCATGGGCCGTATCGGTCATTCCGAAACAGCTTGTTGTTGATTTGCCCGACGCAGTAACCCCGCTAGCGCAGGAACGCGGTGACGGCGCGCGCGCGTACGAGCAGTTCTTCCCAAAGTCCGTCCATGTCCTTGCGGAACACGGTCTCGGCATCGGCGTTGAGCACGTACCAGCCGCCGAGTTGCAGTTCCGCCGCGAGTTGCCCCGGCGCCCAGCCGGCAAAGCCGTTGAAAAAACGCACCCGCTGGGGCGGAGCGTGCAGCAGTTTTTCCACCATGGCGGGATCCAGGGCGAAGGACACATCGTCGAGCACGCGCAGCGCGCCTGGCGGATTTTCCTTGGCGCGGAACACCGCGAACAGGCCGGCCCCTTCCACCGGCCCGCCGAGGTAGAGCGGTTCGGTGAAGCGCTTCAACACCTCGTTGTCGGGCAGGATTTCCGCGAGCGAGCGGCGCCCGGGGCGGTTCACGATGAAGCCCACGGTGCTGCCGTCCGGCGCCTGGGTGACCAGCACCACGCTGTGGCGGAAATTGGGATCGACTAGCGCCGGGGTGGCGACGAGGAACACGCCATTCGGGGTTTCGCCGGTCTGGGCCGATGCCAAAGGCGCCGAACCGAGCAAGGCCGCGAGGAGCAGAAGCAGGCGCAGACTCATCGCCTTGCCTGCAGCTGCAGGTGACGAATGCATCCGACCAGGTGGTCGTTGACCATGCCGGTGGCCTGCATGTAGCCGTAGCTTTTGCTCATGGCCGTATGATAGCGTCGAGTCGCCAGAGCTGTCTTGGCCGAATGTGGTTCCGCTTCCAAGGGCGGGCGCGGGTGTTTCCAGCGCAGTTCCGGTGTTTCAGCGCAACATATGGAAATTAAACGGGATTAGCCGCGATCGCCGCGGAGCTTGATCTCGGTCGAACTGCGGGTCGGCGCTTTGTGCTAGCTTACACTGTCCGTCGGGCGCGGCGCACCTCGCCGCCTCGACCACCTGCGCCGCAGCGATGCGCAGCAGACGTCTGACAATAGGTCTGGCGATACATAACTCAATCGAGGAGGGAGTAGCTATGGCAGAAGTTCTGGCTCCGCTGGCGGGAAAAATCCTGGCCGTGCTGGTCGAACCCGGTTCCAAGGTCGAGGAGGACGATGAACTCGT
>DAIRFM010000012.1:0-3433 GCA_036795025.1 Burkholderiales bacterium
TGTTTTTGGTACGGATGCGCTTTTCATCCGTACCAAAAACATGGTTGGCGCGCGCAAGCGCGCAAGTCCGCAAGTCCGCTCATGGCCATGCGACGGCATAAGCGCCTAATCCACCTGCAGGATGGCGAGGAAAGCCTCCTGCGGGATCTCCACGTTGCCGACCTGCTTCATGCGTTTCTTGCCGGCTTTCTGCTTCTCCAGCAATTTCTTCTTGCGCGTGATGTCTCCGCCGTAGCACTTGGCGAGCACGTTCTTGCGCAGCGCCTTGACCGTCTCGCGGGCGATGATGTTGGCGCCGATCGCCGCCTGCACCGCCACGTCGAACATCTGCCGCGGGATCAGCGTACGCATGCGCGATACCAGCTCGCGGCCGCGGTGCCGGCTGCTGTCGCGATGCACCATCAGCGACAGTGCGTCGACGCGTTCGCCGTTGATGAGAATGTCGAGCTTCACCACGTCGGACGCGCGGTATTCCTTGAATTCGTAGTCGAGCGAGGCATAGCCGCGGCTTGCCGACTTCAGCTTGTCGAAGAAATCCATCACCACTTCGGAAAGCGGCATCTCGTAGGTCAGCATCACGTGCCGGCCGGTGTACTGCATGTTTTTCTGCACCCCGCGCTTCTGCGTGCACAGGGTCATGATGGAGCCGACGTGTTCCTGCGGCACGAAAATGGTGGTGGTGATGATGGGCTCGCGTATTTCCTCGATCTTGGACGGGTCGGGCATCTTGGCCGGATTCTCCACCCGCTGCACCGTGCCGTCGCCCAGCAGCACCTCGTACACCACCGTCGGCGCGGTGGTGATCAGATTCTGGTCGTACTCGCGCTCCAGGCGCTCCTGCACGATGTCCATGTGCAGCAGGCCGAGGAAGCCGCAGCGAAAGCCGAATCCGAGCGCCTGCGATACCTCCGGTTCGTACTGCAGCGAGGCATCGTTCAATTTCAGCTTGGTCAGCGCGTCGCGCAGTCCGTCGTAATGGTTGGCTTCGACCGGGTACAGACCGGCAAATACCTGCGGCTTGATCACCTTGAATCCGGGCAGCGGCGCTGCCGCCGGACGCTCGGACAGGGTGACGGTGTCGCCCACCTTTGCCGCCTGCAGTTCCTTGATGCCGGAGATGATGAAACCCACCTCGCCCGCCGCCAGCCGCTGGCGCGACTGCGACTTGGGCGTGAACACGCCGACCTCCTCGCACAAGTGGACGGTACCGGAGGACATGAGCAGGATCTTGTCCTTGGGGCGCAGCGTCCCGTCCATCATCCGCACCAGCATCACCACGCCGACATAGTTGTCGAACCAGGAATCGATGATGAGCGCCTTGAGCGGCGCCTCCGGATCGCCCTTGGGCGGCGGGATGCGCGCGATGACCGCCTCGAGAATGTCCTGCACGCCCTCCCCGGTCTTGGCGCTGACGCGCAGCGCATCCTTGGCGTCGATGCCGATCACGTCCTCGATCTCGCGTATCGCCCCCTCCGGGTCGGCCGAAGGCAGATCGATCTTGTTCAGCACCGGCACCACCTCTACGCCCTGCTCGATCGCGGTGTAGCAGTTCGCCACTGTCTGTGCTTCCACGCCCTGCGAAGCGTCGACGACCAGCACCGCACCTTCGCAGGCGGCCAGCGAGCGCGACACCTCGTAGGAAAAGTCGACGTGCCCCGGCGTGTCGATCAGGTTGAGGTTATAGACGTTGCCGTCGCGGGCCTTGTACTGCAGTGCCGCGGTCTGCGCCTTGATGGTGATGCCGCGCTCCCGCTCCAGGTCCATGGAATCGAGAACCTGCTCCTCCATCTCGCGCTCCGACAGCCCGCCGCACAATTGGATGAAGCGGTCGGCAAGCGTCGATTTGCCGTGGTCTATGTGGGCGATGATGGAAAAATTACGGATGTGCTGCATCATGAAAAAGGGTGCCTGTGGGGCACCCTTTGAAGAATAACATTCAGTATTTTAACGGATTTTGACTAGATAAGCACGAACTTTCCCGGCATCCAGATGGTAATGGCACAACTCGGTGCCGGCGTGCATCAACACCGGCACCAGAGTGCCGAAACGCTGCTCCAGAGCTGCATCGCTATCGACGTCGACGACATCCACGGCGAAGCCAAACTCGCCGCGCAGGGAAGCCAGCGCGGCGAGCATCTCATCGCACAGGTGGCAGTAGCTGCGGCCATAGAGCGTCAGCCGCAGCGTTGCTCTGTCCGTGTCAGGCGGGCGCACGGTCGGCTTACTTGCCGTTCAGGCCCTTGATGGTGATGAAACTCTGGTTCTCGCCGCGGCGCACGTGCAAGGTGATCGTGGCGGCTTTGTCTACGGCGTTTAGCGCCTTGTTGAACTGCGCCACGCTCTTGGCCTCGGTATTGTTGCCCTTGTGGATCAGCGCCAGGATGATGTCGCCCTTGCGCAGGTCGCCGCGCGGTTGGCCGCGCACTTCGTCCACCACCACGCCGCTCGCGATCTTCAACTGCTTGCGCTGCTCATCGGAGAGTTCGGACAGCACTAAACCCAGGCGGTTGGCGGCCGCTTCGCCCGGCTTGGCGCCTTTGCTTTCGCGGCTGGCGAGCTTCTCCGCCGGAATCTCGGCCACGGTCACCATCAGATCCTTGGCCGCGCCTCTGCGCCATACCTGCAGGCCCACTTTGCTGCCCGGGCGGGTAGCGCCGACGATGCGCGGCAGGTCGCTCGAGCTCGTGACGCTTTTGCCGTCGAACTTGATAATGATGTCGCTTACCTCCACCCCGGCCTTGTCCGCCGGGCCGCCTTTCTCCACGGCATTGACCAGGGCGCCCTCGGCCTTGGCCAGGCCGAAGGAGTCGGCCAGTTCCTTGGTCACTTCCTGGATCACCACGCCGATGCGGCCGCGGCTCACCCGCCCGGTGCTGCGCAACTGGTTCTGCACGTCCAGCGCGAGGTCGATCGGAATGGCGAACGACAGCCCCATGTATCCGCCGGTGCGGCTGTAGATCTGCGAGTTGATGCCGACCACCTCGCCGCGCAGATTGAACAGCGGGCCGCCCGAGTTGCCCGGGTTCACCGCGGCGTCGGTCTGGATGAAGGGCACCAGGTTCTCCTGCGGCAGCGAGCGGCCCTTGCCGCTGACGATGCCGGCGGTCACGGTGTTGTCGAAACCGAAAGGCGAACCGATCGCCAGCACCCATTCGCCCACCTTGAGTTTGTTCGGATCGCCCAGCTTGACCATCGGCAGTCCGGCCGCCTCGATCTTGATCAGCGCCACGTCGGTGCGCTTGTCGGCGCCGATGACCTTGGCCTTGAATTCGCGCTTGTCGGTGAGGCGTACCGTGATCTCGTCTGCGCCATCGACGACGTGCGCGTTGGTAAGAATGTAGCCGTCGGCGCTGATGATGAAGCCCGACCCCAGGGAGCGGGTTGAAAACTCGCGCGGTGACTGGCCGGGATTCTGCGGCATGAAGCGGCGGAA
>DAIRFM010000012.1:3533-13969 GCA_036795025.1 Burkholderiales bacterium
TTCTTCACGCTTTCGGCGGGCGCCTCCCCGACCACGGTGACCAGATGGCCGGCGATCTGCCGGCTGTAGATGTTGATCGCGCCCTGGCGCGACGGCCCCGGCTGAGGCAACGTGGTCTTGCTCGCCATCGGCTCGATGAACACGGAAACCGCGGCAAGGCCATCGGAATAGACCACATGTCCGACTTCGCTGGAGCCGCCCTGAGTGCGTTTCATCTCGGTAACTTTCCTGAAGCCGGGCAGCTCCGGTTTGATGGTCCAGCCGGATGCGGCCAGACTGGCCGCGACGGCGCCCGAATTCTCGACATGCCAGTCGCGCGATTTGGCCAGGAATCTGGACTTGAGCTGACCTTGGTCGATCTTGCCGCCGATGGAAATCTGGGTGAAGGCGAACTGCTCGACCACCTCCTTCTTGTCATTGAAGGTCTGGGACTTGAGCAGCATGCCGGTGTTGGCGTCGGCCCACAGCCTGTGGCCGTAGCGTATCTTGTCCTTGGGCTCGAGCACGATCGATTGGCAGTCGTAGCCGGCGACGCGCTCGATGCCGCCCTTGGTCACCTCATAGTGTTCGCGGATATCCTGCAGGTTTGCCGGCAGCAGCGCTGGAAACACCTTGTGGTCCGTCTGCTTGTCGACTTTCACCGTCATGCTGTCAGGCAGGTAGCACTTTACCTCGTCGTCGCTGCGCACGATCTCGCGCGGCTGGCCGTCCAGCGTTTCCAGTCGCTCGCGTGCCCCGTGCCGGCCCACGATGTGGATGATGCGTGAAGTTTCGGCCTGATCCCCGCCCCGGTAGACGAAAGTTCCGGTGTAGCTGAGTTTCTGCGTTGCCGCATGGATGCGCTCCAGCCATAACAGCGCGTCACCTTCGGCCCACGCCGCCTGAGCCGACAGCGCGAGCAACAGCACGGCCAGGATTCTCATCGACGCACGGCGCTCCGCTCTTCGGACACGGTGCGCACATAGGGGGCAACGCCCTGCATCGCGTTGCTGGGGGAATAGCGCTGGTGGGCGAGCAGATAATCGTTGGCGACCTCGCCGGCAGGCACTGCCGCCTGTTTGACTTCGGCCGCCGGCATGGCGGCAATCTGCACCGAATCCTGCTGTACGCCAGACAGAGCCATCCAGCCGACGAAGGCCACCGCCGCGATACTCGCTGCCGCCGATAGGGCAAGCCAGCGCAGCTTCTCCGCCGTGCTGCGGCGCTGCGGCGCGAGCACCGTCGGCTCGGCATCGAGCCGAGCACCGATTTTGGCGCACAGATCCGGGCCTTGCACGCCGCGCAGGGCGTCTCCGATCAGGTGGTAGCAGTTCCAGTCGCCGCGCAACTCCGCATCGCGCTTGAGCTGCTGCGGAAGCTGGCGGGCTTGTTGGTCCCCCAACTCGCCATCCATCCAGGCGGATAAGTTCTCTTTCATGGCGTCACCACCTCTTGTCTTTGGCTATGTCCAGCATCGGCCGCAATTGTTCGGCGATCGCCTCGCGCGCGCGGAAAATGCGCGAGCGCACGGTGCCGATGGGGCAGTTCATTATCTTCGCGATGTCCTCGTAGCTCATGCCTTCGATCTCGCGCAGCATTATCGCCGCCCTCAGTTCCTCAGGCAGCCGATCCATGCTTTGGTTCACTGTTTGCGCGATCTGCTTGCTCATCAGCAGATTCTCCGGCGTGTTGAGGTCGCGCAGCTGATCGCCGTCGTCAA
Organism: Burkholderiales bacterium; assembly: GCA_036795025.1. GTDB lineage: Bacteria > Pseudomonadota > Gammaproteobacteria > Burkholderiales > SG8-39 > 2-12-FULL-64-23. The sequence goes on from DAIRFM010000012.1 coordinate 5,233, forward strand.
ACCCTTCAGCCTCTTCCGCATCGTAGTTGGTGGTGGTGGGCGCGCGCCGGCCCATGGACACCAGGTAGTTCTTGGCGGTATTGATGCCGATCCGGTACAGCCAGGTATAGAAGGCGCTGTCGCCACGGAACGACGGCAATGCCCGGTAGGCTTTGACAAAAGCCTCCTGGGTCACATCCTCGACTTCGCCGGGATCGCGGATGAAGCGCGACAGCAGACGCCCGAGTTTGCGCTGATATTTGCTGACCAGCAGTTCGAATGCATGCTTGTCGCCCTGTTGCGCACGCTCGACCAGTTGCTGGTCAATATCGCGCTCACTCATGCGCCGCCCTTCCCCGTAGCCCTGAGGCTGTTTTTCGTTTGCCCCGCTCAGGCGAGGTTCAGTATACCCCAACTGCTCAGGCGCCCGCGGAAATGCGGCGCCCGGGACGAAGTCCAGTTCAAGCATTTCGATCGGCGTTGCGCTGCTCCCGGGAAATTTCAATCCTTACCTCGCGCACCTGGGACGATGTGCATGTGACCGCCGGGCGCGCATTAAGTTCACGCCCGCCCCAGGCGCCAGCGCAGCCAGACGCGCAGCCGGCGCAATTCCTCGGCCACGGCGCAGTCGGGCAGAAGGACCAGGGAGCGGCCGCGCCCGCCGCCCGCACCCAGATTCACCACCACCAGCCAGTTCGACACGTAACTGCTGGGCAGTATCTCGGTCTCGTGCCATTGCCCCGAGCCGTCCTGCCAGCGGGCAGTGCCTTTCGCGGCCAATTCCAGTGCGCGCACGCTACCCGCGCCCCGCTGCAGGGCTTGCGCGAGGTGCCAGGCCCAGGCCAGAGCGATGCCTGCTGCGACCGGCGGGAAAGCGAGGGGCGGCAGGCTGATCCAGGCGCAGGCGAGCGCCGCTCCGGCCATGACCGTCAAAGACAGGGCGAGAACGGGGGAAGGTCTTAGGGAAACAGTCAGGGTCTGGATCAAACTCGGCCGAACACCAGGGTGCCGTTGGTGCCGCCGAAGCCGAAGGAATTCGACAGCGCCACGTTGATCTTCATCTGGCGCGCCGTGTTCGGCACATAGTCCAGGTCGCATTGCGGATCCTGGTTGAAGATATTGGTCGTCGGCGGCGCCACCTGATGATGGATCGCCAGCGCCGAAAATATGGCCTCCACGCCGCCTGCCGCGCCCAGCAGGTGTCCGGTCATGGACTTGGTCGAACTGACTGCGACTTTCTTCGCGTGCGCGCCGAGGCTGCGCTTGACTGCAGTGGTCTCGGCGAGATCCCCCAAGGGAGTCGAGGTGCCATGGGCATTGATGTAATCGACCTGGTCGGGGTTCAGGCGCGCGTTCCGGAGCGCGCTGTTCATGCAGCGCGCTGCGCCATCGCCGTCCTCGCGCGGAGCCGTCATGTGGTAGGCGTCGCCGCTCATGCCGTAGCCCGCGAGTTCGGCGTAGATTTTCGCGCCGCGTGCCTTGGCATGCTCGTATTCCTCCAGCACCAGCACCCCCGCGCCCTCGCCCAGTACAAAGCCATCACGGTCGCGATCCCAGGGACGGCTGGCGGTGGCCGGGTCGTCGTTGCGGGTCGAAAGCGCGCGCGCCTGGGCGAAGCCGCCCATGGCAAGTTCCGTGACCACGGCCTCGGCGCCGCCGGCGACCATCACATCGCAATCGCCGTATTCGATCAGGCGCCCGGATTCTCCGATGCAGTGCGTCGCCGTAGTGCATGCAGTCACCATGGCGAGGTTCGGGCCTTTCAGGCCGAACTTGATCGACAGATTCCCGGAAATCATGTTGATGATGGTGCTCGGGATGAAAAACGGCGAGATCTTGCGCGGCCCACCCGCAAGCAATTCCCTTTGGGTCTGCTCGATCATCTGCAGACCGCCTATGCCCGAGCCGATATTGACGCCGATACGCTCGGCGTTCTCGGGCGTGACCTGGATGCCGCAATCCCGGATCGCCTGGATCCCCGCCGCCATGCCGAAATGGATGAAGGTGTCCATGTGGCGCGCTTCCTTGCGCTCCAGGTATTGGGCGAGGTTGAAACCTTTCACTTCCCCCGCGATCTGGCAGGACAGCCGCGACGGATCGAAGTGGCTGATTTTGGTGATGCCGGAATTGCCGGCGAGGATGTTGGCCCAGGCTTCGGTAACGCTGTTACCTACCGGGGAGATAATACCCAACCCGGTGATCACGACTCTGCGGCGGGACAAATTTGCTCCGGAAAAAGGCGCGCTGGGCGCTCGAAATCAGGCTTTCTTGGCGTGGCTGTTGACGTAGTCGATCGCCTGTTGGACGGTGGTGATTTTTTCCGCGTCTTCGTCGGGAATTTCGGTCTCGAATTCCTCCTCCAGGGCCATGACCAGCTCGACCGTATCGAGCGAGTCGGCGCCCAGGTCATCGATGAAGGAGGACTCGTTCTTTATTTCTGCCTCGTTTACGCCCAGCTGCTCGGCGACGATTTTCTTGACACGTTGATCAACATTTTCCATTTAATACTCCTTCGCTCTTTTTTAGCTTCGAAAATAGCGGCCCATTTTACCAAGTTTCACTGCCGGGCGTTTGAAAATTCGGCTCTCATACCATGTACATGCCGCCGTTGACATGCAACGTCGCGCCGGTGATGTAGCCCGCCTGCGGCGAGGCCAGGAACACCACTGCCGCGGCGATATCCTCGGCTTTGCCCAGCCGTGCGAGCGGGATCCGGCTGAGAATCGCCTCTCGCTGCTGCTCGTTCAGCGCGCGCGTCATGTCGGTGTCGATGAAGCCCGGCGCAACGCAGTTCACGGTAATGTTGCGGCTGGCGATTTCCTGCGCCAGCGCCCGCGCCAATCCGGCAATGCCGGCCTTGGCCGCGGCGTAATTGATCTGCCCCGGGTTGCCCGAACTGCCGACCACCGAAGTGATGTTGATGATGCGGCCGGTTCGCGCTTTCATCATTCCGCGCAGCACGGCACGCGACAGGCGGAACACCGATTTCAGATCGGTGTCGATCACCGCATCCCATTCGGTCTCCTTCATGCGCATGGCCAGGTTGTCCCGGGTGATGCCGGCATTATTGACCAGAATGCCGACCGCGCCGAATTCCTGCTCGATCGCCGCCACCAGGGCTTCGACGGCCGCGCCGTCGTTCACCTCGAGTACCGCGCCTTTGCCGCCGAGCTTGGCCTCGGCAAGATAATCGCCGATTGCCTTGGCGCCGGCCGCAGAAGTCGATGTGCCGATCACTTTCGCGCCTTGCGCGCCCAGACCGAGCGCGATGGCCTTGCCTATGCCGCGCGTGGCGCCGGTTACCAATGCAATTTGTCCTTGCAGCATGATCACGCCCCCTTCAATTGGCCGACCCCGTGCTCGAGGCTGCTCCTGTCCGCCAGCGCGAGCGATTCCAGGCTGCTGTCGATGCGCTTGGTCATGCCCGCCAGTACTTTACCGGGCCCGCATTCGGCGACATGCGTGATGCCCCGGGCTGCGAAAGCCCGGACCGTTTCCACCCAGCGCACCGGGTGGTAAGCCTGGCGCACCAGCGCGTCCTTGATCCGTGCCGGATCGCCGTAACTCGCCACGTCGACATTGTTTATCACCGGCATGCGCGGCGCGTTGAATGCTATGCCCTGCAGGTATTGCTGCAGGCGCTCCGCGGCGGGTTGCATCAGCGCCGAATGGAAAGGCGCGCTCACCGGCAGCGGTAGCGCCCGCTTGGCGCCCTTGGCCCTGGCCGCGTCGCAGGCGCGCTTCACTGCCGCGGCATGGCCGGCGATCACGACCTGCCCGGGCGAATTGAAGTTTACCGCCTGCACCACCTCGCCTTGCGCGGCCTCGGCGCAGGCCGCGCGCACCGCGTCTTCATCCAGCCCCAGAATTGCGGCCATGGCGCCCTGTCCCTGCGGCACGGCTTCCTGCATCGCCTGGGCGCGAAAGCGCACCAGCGGCAGCGCATCGCGAAACGACAACACGCCTGCGGCCACCAGCGCGGTGTACTCGCCGAGGCTGTGTCCCGCGACTAATGCCGGCTCGACGCCGCCCAAACTGACCCAGGCGCGATAAGCCGCGTAGCCCGCAGTGAGCATCACCGGCTGCGTGTTGACAGTCAGATTGAGTTGCTCGGCCGGACCCTCGGCCATCAGCGTGCCGAGATCCTGACCGAGCGCATCGGAGGCCTCGGCGAGCACATCGCGCACCGCCGCAATATCGCCGTAGGCGTGCATCATGCCCACCGACTGCGAACCCTGCCCGGGAAATACCATTGCGAGTTTCATCATCTGTGCTTACTCAACCATCATTACATCCGTACCAGCGCGGCGCCCCAGGTGAAGCCGCCGCCCACGGCCTGCAGCATGACTTTGTGCCCGGCCTTGATGCGGCCGTCGCGTATCGCCGCATCCAGCGCCAGCGGCACCGAGGCGGCCGAAGTGTTGCCGTGCGTGTCCACGGTCACGATCAGCTTTTCCGGCGGCAGACCCAGCCGCTTCGCCGTCGACTCCAGGATGCGCAGATTGGCCTGATGCGGAATCAGCCAATCGATATCTTCGACCTGCTGGCCGCATTTCGCCAGCGTTTCGCGCGCCACCTCATCGAGCACGCGCACTGCGAACTTGAACACCGCCGGTCCGTCCATGCGCAGGAACGGATCACCGGTAACCTTGCCGTCGCAGACGTTGCCGGGAACGGACAGAATGCCGGCGTAGCTGCCGTCGGCGTGCAGGGCACTCGCCATGACGCCGGGCTTCGCGTCCGCCCTCAATATCACCGCCCCGGCGCCGTCGCCGAACAGCACGCAGGTGCCGCGGTCGTTCCAGTCGAGGATGCGCGAAAACACCTCCGCGCCGACCACCAGGGCGCAGCGGTGCTGGCCCGAGCGGATGAACAGGTCGGCCATGGCCAAGGCGTAGACGAAGCCGCTGCAGACCGCCTGCACGTCGAAGGCCGGGCAGCCCTTGATGCCGAGCTTCGCCTGCAGCAGACAGGCGGTGCTGGGAAAGACGTAGTCCGGGGTCGAGGTGGCGAGGATGATGAGGTCGATATCCTGCGCGGCGATGCCCGCGGCGGCAATGGCGGCCTTGCTCGCCTCCAGGGCAAGACTGCTCGAGGTTTCCCCCGCTTCCGCGATATGCCGCTGGCGGATGCCGGTGCGCGTGCGGATCCACTCGTCGGAGGTATCCATGCGCCGCGCCAGGTCGTCGTTGGTAACGACATTGCGCGGCAAATAGCTGCCGCTGCCTATGATGCTGGAATAGATCACGCCGCTTCCACAGTATGATGGCCTGCTGCTGCCAGGCGTTGGGAAATGCGCTGCAGTACACCCTCGCGCACTTCATCGAATGCGCGTTCGATCGCATTCTCGAACGCGAAGCTATCGGCCGAACCGTGGCTTTTCACCACGATGCCTTTGAGGCCGAGCAGACTGGCGCCATTGTAGCGCGCCGGATCCACCCGGCGTTTGAACGCAGAGAGCACGGGCACGGCCATGACGCCGCAAAGATAAGTGAACCAGTTGCGCTTGAATTCATCGGTGAGGAAAGTGCGCAGCATCTTGGCCAGGCCTTCGGCGGTCTTGAGGGCGACATTTCCCACGAAACCGTCGCACACCACCACATCCGTAGTGCCCTTGAAGATGTCGTCGCCTTCGACGTTGCCGTAAAAATTGAGGCCGCTCGCGCGCAGCAGTTCAGCCGTTTGCTTCACGACTTCATTGCCCTTGATTGCTTCTTGGCCGATGTTGAGCAGTCCGATGCTGGGGCGTTCCTTGTGCTGCATGGCCGATACCAGCATGGCACCCATGATGGCGAACTGCAACAAATGCTCGGGCGTGCAGTTGACGTTGGCGCCCAGGTCGAGCACATAGACCTCGCCTTTCATGGTTGGCAGTATGCCGGCGATGGCGGGACGGTCTATCCCCGGCAGAGTCTTGAGCACGAAGCGCGAAATAGCCATCAGCGCACCGGTATTGCCGGCGCTGACGCAGGCGTGCGCTTCTCCGTTCTTGACCAGATTGACGGCGACGCGCATGGACGAGTCCTTCTTGCCGCGCAGTGCCGAGGCGAGCGCCTCGTCCATGCCCACCGCCTGGCTCGCATGATGCACGCGCAAGTGCGGGCCCGGCGCGGCGTGCCGCGCACGCAACTCGGCTTCTATCGCGTCGTGCAGACCGACCAGAACGATATTGCTATGCGGATGCGACTTCTGGAAGTTAAGAGCAGCGGGAACGGTAACGCCGGGCCCGTGATCGCCCCCCATGCAATCGATGGCTACCGTGGTGTCCATTTAGTTGTAGCGGTAGTCAAACCGGCCTGCGGCCGGGCAAATGGGTGCGCTGCCCGTTTGCAATGCGCCAGGCGCGCCTATTCGCCCCTGGATTTGACGATTTTTTTGCCACGATAATAGCCGCTGGGGCTGATATGGTGGCGCAGATGCACCTCGCCTGTCGTCGGTTCGACTGCCAGGGCCGGGTTGGTCAGAAAGTCGTGCGCCCGATGCATCCCGCGCTTCGAGGGCGACTTCTTGTTCTGTTGAACTGCCATGTTTATGCTCCTTACCTGTTCAATTTTAGTTCCGGCATAACGCGCTTCGCGCATTAGCCTCCACTGAAACTTCGTTTTCTCAGGGCGGCAAGCGCCTGAAAAGCCGAGGGCTCAGCGTCCGCCCCCAATCCTGCTGCTGCGCTGCATTGCTCATGCTTGGGCACCATGGGCAATGCGAGCAAAACTTCGTCTTCCACCAAAGCCGCGACGCTCATTTCGCGGCTCGCCACCACGCGCTCTATGTCATCATCGGCCGCCGTGATTTCGGCCTCGCTCGAGGCGAACTCCAACTGCGCCTCGAGGTGCACCGGAAAGTCCAGGCTGCCGAGACAACGCTGGCATTCCAGGCGCACACTGCCGTCCACCGCCAGCTTGAGCCTTGGCTCGCCGCGCTCGTTGATTTCGCCGGTCAGGACAAAATCGAGGACCGAACCCGAACATCCGGATTGGGCGAGCCGCCGCAGGGATTCCATGCCTAGCCGCCCCTTGAGCACCGCCGCGTTGCGGGCAAACGCCAGGCCATCAATGGCCGCCGGTTGCAACATAAGGCGCGCATGATATTATTTTTGCCCCCCACTGTCAAAGGAAAAACAAAATTTTCAACACCTTGCTGAAGGTTTGCGCGCTGTGGGCGCTGGCCATCCCGGCGACCGCCCAGGTCTATAAATGGGTGGATGAAAGGGGGTGACCCACTATGGCGAACGCCCGCTCCGGGGCTAGAAGGTCCAGGACTAGCAGGTTCCGGAAAAAGGGGCCGGGCGGTGTCTTGTTGCGCAAATTCGCGCAAATCCGTGGTTAAATCCGGTCCCATATGCAACCGACACCCCAGATCGTTCTCGCCTCGACCTCGATATACCGCCGCGAGCTGCTCGCCCGGCTGGGTCTGCCCTTCGAAGTCGCTTCACCGGACGTGGACGAGATTCCGCTGCCGCGCGAGACGCCGCAGGACACCGCGCGGCGCCTGGCCGAAGCCAAGGCGCGCGCAGTGGCGGCGCGCTTTCCCCGGGCCATCGTCATCGGTTCGGACCAGGTAGCCGTGCTCGAAGGAACGACGCTCGGCAAGCCGGGAAATCACGCCAATGCCGTGCGTCAGCTCAAGGCCATGCGCACCAAGGAAGTGGTGTTCCACACCGCATTGTGCGTTTGCAACGCCGCCAGCGGACAGGCGGAGACGCGGGTTGTGCCTTATTGCGTACGCTTTCGCGATTACAGCGACGCGCAGATCGAGCGCTACCTTCGGCGCGAGCAGCCCTACGACTGCGCCGGCAGCGCCCGCTACGAGGGCCTGGGCATTGCGCTCATCGCCGAAATGCGCGGCGACGATCCCAATGCCCTGATCGGACTGCCGCTGATCGCGCTCACCGAAATGCTCGCCGCGCAGGGCGTGAGCGTTCTGTAAAGGGCACGCTGACCATGGCGGCCGGCACGCTGTTTCTCATCCCGACCACGCTCGGGAACAGCACGCTTGCCGCAGTCATTCCGCAGGAGGTGCTGCAGCGCGTGCGCACACTGGATTACTTCGTCGCCGAAAATCCCAAGACCGCGCGCGCCTATCTGAAGCAGGCCGGCACGTCGAAACCGCTGCAGGAACTGCACATCGCCACCCTGAACGAGCATACGCCGGATGAGGCCGTCGCCGGCCTGGCGGCGCCGTTGCGGGCCGGACAGGACGTGGGCGTGATGTCGGAGGCGGGCTGCCCCGGCATCGCCGACCCCGGCGCGAAACTGGTGCTGTACGCGCACCGGCACGCCATCCGGGTCATACCTCTGGTCGGCCCCTCCTCCATTCTGCTCGCGCTCATGGCCTCGGGCCTGAACGGACAGAGTTTTGTATTTCACGGCTATCTGCCCGTGGCGGATGTCGAGCGGGAAAAAGCGTTGCGCGAACTGGAGCAACAGTCGCGGCGGCTGAAACAGACGCAGATCTTCATTGAGACGCCGTACCGCAACCAGAAACTGCTGCACAGCATCCTTGGCGCCTGCGCCAGCGCTACCCAGCTCTGCGTTGCCGCCGAGATCACCCTGGCCGGGGAGGATATCCGCACCATGACCGTTGCGGCGTGGAGAAAAACTCTGCCGCAGCTCGATCGCCGGCCGGCCTTGTTCTTACTGCTGGCTACTTGATTGAGGAGTACGAGGGGATTTCTCCCCCCTCGTTTCCTAACGCAGCCGAATACTTTCGCGCAGCGTGAACTCGGCGAAGCTCTTCGCCGCAGCGGCGCCGAAGCGCT
>DAIRFM010000136.1:0-5322 GCA_036795025.1 Burkholderiales bacterium
CCGGATGGTCCCCATGAGCGACAATCGCATCACCCTCACCGATCTGCACAAACTGCGCCGCGACGGCAGCAAAATCGCCATGCTCACCTGCTACGACGCGAGCTTCGCCACGCTGCTGGAGAACGCCGGCGTCGAGAGCCTGCTGGTGGGCGATTCCCTCGGCAATGTGCTGCAGGGGCACGACACCACGCTGCCCGTCACCATGGCAGACATGGTCTACCATGTGGGCTGCGTCGCGCGCGGCGCAAAGCGCGCGTTCCTGATCGGCGACCTGCCCTTCGGCAGCTATCAGGAAAATCCCGAGCAGGCTTTTCGCAGCGCCGCGCGACTCATGGCGGCCGGCTCACACATGGTCAAGCTCGAGGGCGGAACGGCCTTCGCCCAGACTACCGAGTTCCTGGTCAAGCGCGGCATCCCGGTGTGCGCCCATCTCGGCCTCACGCCGCAGTCGGTGCACCAACTGGGCGGCTTCCGCGTGCAGGGCAAGACCGCGGACGCCGCCAAACAGTTGATCGAGGATGCGCTCGCGCTGGAGCGCTCGGGCGCCGGCCTGATCGTGCTCGAAGCGATCCCCGCCAAGCTCGCCGCGGAGGTCACGGCCACTCTGTCCATCCCGACGATAGGCATAGGCGCCGGGCGCGACTGCGCAGGCCAGGTCCTGGTATTGCACGACCTGTTGGGCGTGTTCCCCGGCAAAAAGGCAAAGTTCGTGCGCAATTTCATGGACGGCGCGACGAGCATCCAGCAGGCGGTGGAAAACTACGTGCACGCGGTGAAGGATGGCTCCTTCCCCGGCCCGGAACACAGCTTCTAACCGCTGCTGAACTTCAGCCGCAGCGCGGGATTGCCCTCGCACCGCGTCGGCTTAGCCCGTCTTGCGCACGCCCCCGAGCAGCGCGGCTACCTGGCGACCCGGCTGTTGCGGTCCGGACCGCACCGGCTCGGCTGCGGGCGCCGCAGCGCTTCTCGGCACGTAGGGAGCGTGAAAAATCGCGTCGGTCGGCTTCGCCGGCGCCTTCCCCGCATGCGCGTGCGCGCCGCCATGCGTCAAGCCGTTGCCGCGTTCAGGCCGGCGTGCATGGCGCTCGTACTCGGTAGGCATCAGCACCGACATACCCGAGGCGTCGGGCTCGAAACCGGGGATGATGGTCTGCGGAATTCGTATCTTGATGAACTTCTCGATCGCCTCGAGTTTTTCGTGCTCTTCCGCGCACACCAGGGAAATGGCGCGGCCGGTGGAGCCGGCGCGGCCGGTGCGGCCGATGCGATGCAGGTAATCTTCGGGCGCACCGGGCAGCTCGAAATTGATCACCGCCGGCAGCTGCTCGATGTCCAGGCCGCGCGCGGCGACGTCGGTCGCCACCAGCACCGGCGTCTTGCCGGACTTGAAATCGGCCAGCGCATGGATGCGTTCCACCTGCGACTTGTCGCCGTGGATGGCGGCGGCGTGGATGCCTTCTCGCTGCAGCTGATAGGCCAGGCGATTGACCCCCAGGCGCGTGCCGCCGAAAACCAGCACCTGGGCGAGGTTCTGCGTGCGTATCAGGTGGGCGAGCAGGTCGCGCTTTCTCTCGCGCCTGACCGGGTGCACTTCGTGGGTCACCAGTTCGGTCATGGCGTTGCGCGGGGCGACTTCGATCAGCACCGGCTGGTGCAACAGATGATCGGCGAGCCGCTTGATCTCTTCTGAGATCGTGGCCGAAAACAGCAGGTTCTGCCGCTTGTCCGGCAACAAGGCGAGAATGCGGCGGATGTCCGGCATAAAGCCCATGTCCAGCATGCGGTCTGCTTCGTCCAGCACCAGGATCTCGACCTGGCCCAGCATCACGGTCTTCTGCTGCACATGGTCCAGCAGCCGGCCCGGCGTCGCCACCAACACCTCGACGCCGGCGCGCAGCATCCTGATCTGCGGCACGATATCGACACCGCCGAACACCACCCCCGAGCGCAGCCCGAGGTGCTTGCCGTAGTCGCGCACGCTCTCCGCGACCTGAGCCGCCAGCTCGCGCGTCGGCGTAAGGATCAGCGCGCGCACCGGATGGCGCGCGGGGGAAGTGCTGCTATTGGCATGCGGCGCCAGCCGCTGCAGGAGCGGCAGGGTAAAGCCCGCGGTCTTGCCGGTGCCGGTCTGGGCGCCGCCCATGACATCGAGGCCCTGCAGGATTACCGGAATGGCTTGCGCCTGGATCGGAGTGGGTTCGGTGTAGCCTTTCTCGGCGACTGCCTGCAGCAGTTGCGGCAGCAGATCAAGATCGGCAAAGGAACCAACTGGAATGGGAATCGGAACGGGGGCGGTCATAAACCCTGCAAACTGAGGCGCGAGGGCAAAGCTGCGTTGGCGCTGGAAAAATGCGTTGATATGTCCACGTAGTACCAAGTTTGGCGGCCCTGCCGGACGGGGCCGCCATGATCGAAAGAAGGCGTAATTATAGGCTAGTCGCGCCCCGCGTGCTTGCCTATCGCCCCGGGAGTTATGGCCCTCACCGATCCAATCAGCTAAAATGATACCTTTATAGGCCCTGCTTCTTTTCCCTCTCCCTATCATGAGCCGACCCGGCGCCTTCCTGGTGGTGATTCCCGCGCGCTTTGCCTCCAGCCGCCTGCACGGCAAGCCGCTGGCCGACATCGGCGGCAAGCCCATGGTGGTGCGTGTGGCCGAACGCGCCCGGGCAAGCGGCGCCAAGGCGGTATGGGTCGCGACCGATAACAAGAGTGTATTCGATGCAGTGAAACTTCACGGCCACCAGGCGATGATGACCCGGACCGATCATGCCACCGGCACCGACCGCATCGCCGAGGTGGCGCAGCAGCTGGGCCTCGCCGACAGCGAAATCGTAGTCAACGTGCAGGGCGACGAGCCGCTGATCGCCCCCGAATTGATCCGCGAGGTGGTGCAATCCCTGACCGAACACGGCGAGGCGAGCATCGCCACGGCCTGTCATCCGATCACCGACACCGAGTCGCTGCTCAATCCCAACGTGGTCAAGGTGGTGCTCGACCATACCGGCTACGCGCTTTATTTCAGCCGCGCGCCGATTCCCTATCCCCGAGATAGTCTTGCGCTAAATCAAAGCGCGCTTCCAACAGGGCTGCCAAGCTACCGCCATATCGGCATCTACGCCTACCGCGCCCGGTTCCTGCAGCTTTACAGCCGGCTGGAGCCGGCGGCGATTGAACGCTTCGAGGCGCTGGAACAGTTGCGCGCGCTCTGGCACGGTCACCGCATCGCCGTCGCCGTGACCGCGCACGCCCCGGAAGCAGGCGTGGATACCGCCGAAGACCTGGAGCGCGTGCGCCGGAGCTTCGCCGCCGAGGCTCCTCCTGTCTAGGGCGGGCGCCGGGACTCGACAGCTTTATGAGATTACAAGGAGCTTACAATGCGATTCATACTGTTGGGACCGCCCGGCGCAGGCAAGGGCACACAGGCGAGTTTCATCACCAAGAAATACGGCATCCCGCAGATCTCCACCGGCGACATGCTGCGCGCGGCGATCAAGGCCGGCACCGCGCTTGGCATAAAAGCAAAGAAGCTCATGGATGCGGGTCAACTGGTGCCCGACGACGTCATCCTCGACCTGGTGAAGCACCGGATCGAGCAGCCTGATTGCGCGGGGGGCTTCCTGTTCGACGGTTTTCCGCGCACCCTGGCGCAGGCCGAGGCCATGAAAAACGCCGGCCTGCACATCGACTATGTGATCGAGATCGCCGTGCCCGACGAGGAAATCATCCAGCGCATGAGCGGCCGGCGCGTGCACCCCGCCTCCGGACGCACCTATCACGTCAAATTCAACCCGCCCAAGGTCGCGGACAAAGACGACCTTACCGGCGAACCCCTGATCCTGCGCCAGGACGACCAGCCCGAAACCGTCAAGGAACGCCTGCACGTGTATCACGCGCAAACACAGCCGCTGATCGAATATTATTTGAAATGGCAGGCCAAGGGCGACCCGAAGGCGCCCAAGCACTGCAAGGTGTCAGGCACCGGCACGGTCGAGCAGATCCGCGACCGCGTCTTCGCCGCATTGAAATGAAACCGTTTTACCGCGCAGGCGCAGAGAGCCTTGTTCGTATTCCCAGCGTCCTCCGCGGCTAACTGATTTTTTCTGAAACCATGAAACCAAAAAACGCTTTCTACGCACAGTCCGGCGGAGTGACCGCCGTCATCAATGCTTCGGCGTGCGGCGTGATCGAGACCGCGCGCAAGCACAAGACCAGGATCGGCAAGGTCTACGCCGGCCGTAACGGCATCATCGGCGCCCTCACCGAGGACCTGATCGACACGAGCAAGGAATCGGCCAAGGCCATCGCCGCGCTGAAACACACGCCCGGCGGCGCGTTCGGCTCCTGCCGCTACAAGCTGAAGGGACTGGAAGAGAATCGCGTGCAGTACGAGCGCCTGATCGAGGTGTTCCGCGCGCACGACATCGGCTACTTCTTCTACAACGGCGGCAACGACTCGGCCGATACCTGCTACAAGGTGTCGCAACTGTCGGAAAAGCTGAACTACCCGGTGCTGTGCGTGCAGGTGCCGAAGACGGTGGACAACGACCTCGCGGTCACCGACAACTGCCCCGGCTTCGGCTCGGTGGCGAAATACGTCGCCACCTCGATGCGCGAAGCGGCGTTCGACGTGGAGTCCATGGCCAAGACCTCGACCAAGATTTTTGTCATGGAAGTGATGGGACGGCACGCGGGCTGGATTACCGCGGCGATCGGTCTTGCGGCAGACCGCGACAACGACATCCCGCTGTTGCTCCTGTTTCCGGAGGTCGCGTTCGACGAGGCCAAGTTCCTGGCCAAGGTGGACGCTCTGGTCAAGTCGCACGGCTACTGCTGCATCGGCGTGTCCGAAGGACTGCGCACCGCCGACGGCAAGTTCTTTTCCGAGTCCGGGCTGACGGACGCTTTCGGCCATTCCCAGCTCGGCGGGGCAGGTGAACTGATCGCCAAGCTCATCCGGGAGAAGCTCGGCCACAAATACCACTGGGCGCTGGCCGACTACCTGCAGCGTTCGGCGCGCCACATCGCTTCCAGGACCGACCTCGAGCAATCCTATGCCGTAGGCAAGGCGGCCGTGGAATATGCCATCAAGGGCATGAACGCGGTGATGCCCGCCATCCGCCGGGTCAGCCAGAAGCCCTACCGCTGGAAGCTCGAGCCGGCACCGCTGGCGCAGGTCGCGAACGCGGAAAAAATGATGCCGCGGGAGTTCATCAGCGCGGACGGACTGCAGATCACCGAAAAATGCCGCGCCTATCTTGCGCCGCTGGTGCTGGGCGAGGCCCCGCCGCCGTTCAAGAACGGTCTGCCCGACTATGTCCG
>DAIRFM010000137.1:0-3400 GCA_036795025.1 Burkholderiales bacterium
CGTCCACGCTGAATCCATGGGTAGCGTCGCCGGCCTCGAAAATACGGCCGAAGCGCCGCTTTGCATCACCCTGGCCGCACATCCAGCCCGCGGCGATGCCGGCGTGGCAGGCCTGCTCGATCCGGCGGAACAACTCGCCTTGCGGGGGAAATTCGTGCTCGAGATCCTGCTGCAGCGCCGCGTCCAGCGCGCGGCCTTGCGCAAAGCGCGCGATCGGCGCGACCAGCTCCTGAAATTGCATCGGTGTTGTCATGACGCTCCTCTCGGGCCCGGTGCAGATCGGCGGCCGCTTAGGCCGCGAGCGCGCGGCCTGCCTTCACGCTTTCTATCCAGCCGATCGCCCACTCGGCCGCCAGCTCTTCCGGCATGGTGCCGGCGCTCGCGTCATGGCGGAACACCTCGCCCAGCCGGCGCGCGCCCAGTTCGGTCAGAAGTTCGTCGAAGCGTTTGCCGCCGAAGCAGAAGGTTTCGGCATAGGTGCGATCGCCCAGCGCGATCACGCCGTATTCCACGCCCGAGAGATCGGGACGCGCGCTTTGCAAGGACGCGTACAGGGCCTTGGCATTGTCCGGCACGTCACCCTGGCCATACGTGGACGTGCAGATCAGGTACAAGCCGCCGCCGGCGAACACGCCCGCATCAAGCCCATCCATGGGCTTGATGTCGATGCGCGCGTCGTCTTCTTCGGTCGCGAGTTGCACCGCCTGCGCCACCAGTTCGGCCGTGCTGGTCATGGTGCCGACCAGTATGGTCAGGTCCACCGCCATAGTTTAGTGCAGCAGCTTCCAGGCGCCGTTCTCGATGCGCACCATCACCACCGCGCGTCCATCCAGCCCTTTATGATCGGTGGGAGAAAAGTTGAATACGCCGTGAGTCGCCGCCAGGTCCTTGATGTTTTCCAGGGCTTCGCGCAAGGCAGCGCGGAACTCAGCGGTCCCGGGCTTGGCCTTTTTCAGGGCCTCGGGGACGGCGCGCTGCAGCATCAGGCCCGCGTCCCAGGTGTGCGCGCCGAAGGTGGAGTGGCTGCCAGCGCCGTACGTGCCCTCATAAGCCTTGATGTATTCGAGCGCTGGTTTCTTGCTCTGATTGCTGTCGGGCAGTTGATTCGGGATCAGCACCGGACCGACCGGCAATACCGCGCCCTCGACGTTCTTGCCGCCCACGCGCAGAAAATCGTTGTTGGCGATGCCGTGGGTCTGGTAAACCTGCCCCTTGTAGCCGCGCTCGACCAGCGTCGCCTGCGGCAGCACCGCCGGCGTGCCCGAGCCCACCACCAGCACCGCATCCGGATTCGCGCTGAGGATCTTCAGAACCTGACCGGTGACGCTGGTATCGGTGCGGTTGTAGCGCTCGGTCGCGACTATCTTTATGCCCTTGGCCGCGGTGATGCCGTTCATGACACGCAGCCACAGTTCGCCGTAGCCGTCGGTGTAGCCGATGAACGCCATGGTCTTCACGCCATTGGCCATCATGTGCGCGACAATGGCGCCAGCCATGATGCCGAAATCCTGCGGCGGCTGAAATACCCATGCGGCCTTGTCCGCTGCCGGAGCGAACGGCGCCAGTGTGATCTGCGGCGTCTTCGTCTCCGCCGCCACTTCCAGCACCGCGGTCGCTGTCGGCGTGGTGCTCGAACCGATAATGACATCCGCCTTGTCTTCGCTGGTGAGCTTGCGCGCGTTCTTGGAGGCGGCGGTCGGATCGGTGGCGTCATCCAGTATCACGTACTTAACCTTCTGCCCGCCCATCGTCGTCGGCATCAGCGCTATGGTGTTCTTTTCCGGTATGCCCAGCGACGCCGCTGGTCCGGTAGCCGACAGGGTCACGCCGATGGTGATATCCGCGAGCGCGGATGTGGCTGCGCCGGCCAGAAGCAGCGCCAACAGGGTACGCAACGATTTGCTCATGAAAACTCCTCCTCGTTTGATTGATTTTTGATTTTACTCTTGGCGGCTTGCTATTTTGCGAATCTGCATTATAATGCCGGCCAACCATTTTGCAAGCACTATAATGCATACTACGAAGTAGATACGATGGGCGCTCGCGAAACTCCACAAAAATCCAGATCGACCGCAGCGGCGGACGAGGCGTTCCTGCGCGCTTTGGGCGAGCGCGTGCGCGACGCCCGCGCCCGGCGCGGCATGACGCGCAAGATCCTGGCGCACGATTCGGGCGTGTCCGAACGCTACCTCGCCCAGCTCGAGACCGGCCAGGGCAATGTGTCCGTGCTGCTGCTGCAAAGAATCGCCGCCGCGCTCAACCTGCCGCTGGCCGAATTCCTCCACCAGGACGCCGAACAGCCGGTGGAACTGGCGCTGATCGGGCAGTTCCTGCAGCGCCTGCCGGCGCAGAAACTCTCCGTGGTGCGCTCGCAGCTGATGCGCGATTACGGCACCGCGCATACCGACCGCATGAAGCGTATCGCCCTCATCGGGCTGCGCGGCGCCGGCAAATCCACCCTGGGCAGCCGACTGGCGAAGGAACTGGAGGTGCCCTTCATCGAACTCGACCGCGAAGTCGAGCGCGAGGCCGGGACCAGCCTGTCGGAAATCTTCCTGCTCTACGGCCAGGCCGGCTATCGCCGCTACGAGCGCCGCTGCCTGGAGAAAGTAGTGGAAAAGAACGAGCGCGTAGTCATTGCGACAGGCGGCTCCATCGTGTCCGAGCCCGGCACCTACGACCTGTTGCTCTCGACCTGCCGCACCGTGTGGCTCAAGGCGCAGCCCGAAGAGCACATGGCACGCGTGGTGGCGCAGGGCGACACCCGTCCGATGACGGGAAACCGCGAAGCCATGGAAGATCTGCACCGCATCCTGCGCGGCCGCAACACGCTGTACGGCCGCGCGGACGTGACCGTCGATACCGCGCACAAGAGCATTGAACAAAGCCTGCAGCAGTTGCGCAAGGCTGTTGCAGCTTAGATTCCGTAGCAAAAGTCATTTTGCTACGGTCCGACTTAGGGGAGCACGAGGGGAGCAGGGAGGGAAAGGAAGGGTCCCTCCCCTTCCTTAGCCCCTCGTTTTGTAAAAGACTCTTGAACCAGGAGAAACCATGCAAGCACCCGTGACCAAAGCAGCAGACCCGGCACGCATCAGCTTCGACACCCATCCTGATCGCTACGCCCACTGGCGCATGAGCGTCGACGGCGCGATCGCCACCCTCGCCATGAACGTGAATGAGGACAAGGGCATCAAGCCCGGTTACAAGCTGAAGCTCAACTCCTACGACCTCGGCGTGGACATCGAGCTCTACGATGCCTTGAACCGCATCCGCTTCGAGCACCCCGAGGTGCGTTGCGTGGTCCTCACTTCGGCGCGCGAGCGCATGTTCTGCTCCGGCGCCAACATCTACATGCTGGGCCAGTCCAGTCACGGCTGGAAGGTGAATTTCTGCAAGTTCA
>DAIRFM010000137.1:3500-5318 GCA_036795025.1 Burkholderiales bacterium
ATCTACATGCTGGGCCAGTCCAGTCACGGCTGGAAGGTGAATTTCTGCAAGTTCACCAACGAGACGCGCAACGGCATGGAGGACTCCAGCCGCAACGACGGGCTCAAGTTCCTCGCCGCGGTGAACGGCACCTGCGCCGGCGGCGGCTACGAGATCGCGCTCGCCTGCGACGAAATCCTGATGATCGACGACCGCTCCTCCACGGTGAGCCTGCCCGAGGTGCCGCTGCTGGGCGTGCTGCCGGGCACCGGCGGCCTCACCCGCATCACCGACAAGAGAAAAGTGCGGCGCGACCTGGCCGATTTTTTCTGCACCACCACCGAGGGCGTGCGCGCGGACCGCGCCAAGACCTGGGGCCTGGTCGATCACAGCGCGAAGCCGCAGGCGTTCGCCCAGGCGGTCCGGGAACATGCCGAGCGCCTGGCTGCGGCAAGCGGCCGGCCACGCGAGACCCAAGGCGTCACCCTTACCCCGCTCAAGTGCACGATCGAGGCGGACGGCTACCACTACGAATACGTGGATGCCGTCATCGACCGCGCCGCTCGCAGCGCCACACTCACCGTTTCCGGGCCGAAGCAGGCCGAGCCCGATGCGATCGAAGGCATCCTCGCTGCCGGCGTCGCCTGGTGGCCGCTGCAGATGGCGCGCGAGCTGGATGACGCGATTCTCATGCTGCGCACGAATGAGCTTGAAATCGGCACCTGGCAACTGAAGACCCGCGGCAATATCGATAGCGTGCTGGCCGTGGACGCCGTCCTGGCCAAACACCGCGCGCACTGGTTCGTGCGCGAGACCGCGAGCCTGCTGCGGCGCACGCTGGCACGACTGGACGTATCCTCGCGCACCTTGTTCGCCATCATCGATACGGATTCCTGCTTTGCCGGAACGCTGGCCGAACTGGCGCTCGCCGCCGACCGCAGCTACATGCTGCAGCTGCCCGACGACCCGGAGAAGGCGCCGCGCATGGTCCTGTCCGAACTCAACTTCGGCGCCTATCCCATGGTGAACCACCTCACCCGCATGGCCACGCGCTTCTGCGGGCGCGAGGAGCCGGTCGAGGCAGCGCGCCAGGCCGTCGGCGAGAAGCTCGACGCGCACAATGCGGCCAAGCTCGGCCTGGTCACCTTCACCCCGGACGATCTGGACTGGGACGAGGAAGTGCGCATTGCGCTGGAGGAGCGCGCCAGCCTTTCGCCCGATGCGCTCACCGGCATGGAAGCGAGCTTGAGGTTCACCGGCGCGGAAAGCATGGAGACGCGCATCTTCGGGCGGCTGTCGGCCTGGCAGAACTGGATTTTCAACCGCCCCAACGCGGTCGGCGAGCAAGGCGCGCTGAAGGTCTTCGGCACCGGCTCGAAGGCGAAATTCAACTGGGAAAGAATTTAGGAGATACAACATGGCCATCGATTACAGCGAGAAGATCCCCAACAACGTGAATCTTTCCAACGACCGCACGCTGCAGCGCGCGCTCGAACATTGGCAGCCGCACTTTCTCGACTGGTGGCGCGAGATGGGGCCGCATGATTTCGCCTCCGCCGACGTCTATCTGCGCACCGCCACCGGCGTGGATGCGCAAGGCTGGGCCACCTACGGCGCGGTGAAAATGCCCGACTATCGCTGGGGCATTTTCCTCGCCGACGCCATCCCCGAGCGCAAGATCGGCTTCGGCGACAGCTTCGGTGAGCCGGTATGGCAACAGGTGCCGGGCGAGTTCCGCTCCCAGTTCCGCCGCCTGATCGTGACCCAGGGCGACACCGAGCCCGCCTCGGTCGAACAGCAGCACCTGCTCGGCCACACCTGCCCTTCGCTCTACGACCT
>DAIRFM010000138.1:0-5296 GCA_036795025.1 Burkholderiales bacterium
GGCGAACGATGGCTGTTTCATCAAGGAGTCCTAGAAGGTAGTGCTGTGGTCTAACTTTGATATGGGGAGACAGTTTTGCGCCCTAACTCCGACGCCTGCTCCCTAACTCGGCATCTCGAATCGCAATCAAAACCTTGTTCCATCAGGCTTTCCGTTGTGTATTTGCCGTTTCCATACACCATTAAAAAATCGTGAAAAGCGGCACGTCGAAGTATTGGATCGAAGCATACACCCACAGTGCCTGACAGGCTGCTTTGTGGCAAATCCGCCAGCGGCCGGTCGTGGCCGTAAGCGGCCTTTGGCAGTTTCTGAAACGGAGAATATAAAAGGGGCGTCCCCTTTTTCATCACTCCTCTAAGAGTTCGTTACAGCATGAAGGGATGCCTCCCCTCATGCTCCCCTAATTCAGGGGCCGTTTCGGTAATTCTCAAAACGGTCTTCTCTAGACATTACTTCAAGAACGCAAGCAGTGTATCGAGCACCTCGTCCGGTTTTTCTCCCATCATATTGTGTCCGCTGCCGTCGATGACGACGAGTTGCGCGCCCTTGACCTCTTTGGCGAAATCCTGCGCCGCGCGCACCGGGGTCATGGCATCGCGCCGCGCGAGCAGGAACAAGGCTGGGCAGCGCACCTTGGACGCCGCTTCCGTGCCCCCGGCATAGGCATTGCAGGCGGCGAAGTCGACGTGCATCACGCCCGGCTTCTGCCGCTGCATCAGGCGCAGGTTCTCGCCGATCACCCAGAACCCCGGTCCGGGGTTGTTCGGGTATTGCGCATAGGCCGAGTGCGACCAGATGTTGACCATGTCCTGCGCGCGGGGCTCGTCGTCTTTGGTCGCCTGCAGCAAGTCAGCTGAAACCTTCATCGGATAGGCGGTGGCGAGCAGGGCGATTTTCGCCACTCGGTCCGGATGGCGCGCGGCGCACTCGAGCGCGATCAGCGAACCCATGCTGTGGCCGACGATCGCCGCTGCGCTCACCCCCGCGGCGTCCTGCACCGCGATCAGCCATGCGGCCAATGCTTCGATGCTCGCGAGCGCCGGCCCCGCGCTGCGGCCGTGGCCAGGGAGATCGACGGCGAGGACGCCGTAGCCGTGGTGCGCAATATAGCGGCTTTGCAGGATCCATACGCTGTGGTCGCACTGGGCGCCATGGATGAAGATGACGGTGGGCAGCTTTGCGTCGAATACCTTGCCGCCGGTGTAGGCGTAAGCCTGTTTGCCGTTTACCTCGAATTGCATCGCCGTCCCCTATTTGGCTTTCTGCGACGCGCGCAGGCCGCCCGCGAGGTCCTCGATCAGATCGTCCACGTCTTCGAGTCCGATCGAGAGCCGGATCGTGCCTTCGGTGATGCCGGCTGCCTTGAGCGCGGCGTCGTCCATGCGGAAATGCGTGGTGCTCGCGGGATGGATCACCAGCGACTTGGCGTCGCCGACGTTGGCGAGGTGGGAAAATATTTTCAGCGCCTCGACGAAGCGCCGGCCGGCGGCCCGGTCGCCGCGGACGGAAAAGCTGAACACCGCGCCGCAGCCTTTGGGCAGCAGCCTTTTCGCCAAGGCGTAATCCGGATGCTCGGGCAGTTCCGGATAGGACACCGACTCGACCGCCGGATGCTTCACCAGGAACTCGACCACCTTGCGCGTGTTCTCGACGTGGCGCTGCATCCTGAGCGGCAGGGTCTCGACCCCTTGCAGGATCTGGAACGCGGTGGCCGGGCTCATGCAGGCGCCGAAGTCGCGCAGGCCCTCGCGCCGCGCGCGCAGCGAGAACGGGGCGACGGTGGACTCTTCCGAGAAGTTCATGCCGTGGAAGCCCTCGTACTCGCCGGTGATTTCCGGAAACTTGCCTGAAGCGACCCAGTCGAAGGTGCCGCCGTCGACGAGGACGCCGCCGATGGCGACGCCGTGCCCGCCGAGGAATTTGGTGGCGGAATGGAACAGCAGATCGGCGCCGTGGGCGAAGGGCTTGAGCAGGTACGGCGTGGTGAACGTCGAATCGACCATCAGCGGCAGGCCGTGCTCGTGCGCAATCGCCGCCACCGCGGGAATGTCGAGCACGTCCAGCCCGGGGTTGCCCAGCGTCTCGGCGAACAGCGCGCGGGTATTGGGCCGGATGGCCTTGCGCCAGGCGTCCAGGTCGCGCGGCTGCACGAACGTGGTTTCGACGCCGAAGCGCGGCAGCGTGTAGTGCAACAGGTTGTGCGAGCCGCCGTAGAGCGCGCCGGAGGAGACGATGTGCGAGCCCGCGCCGGCGATGGTGGCCAGCGCGAGGTGCAGCGCCGCCTGGCCGCTGGCGGTGGCGATGGCGGCGACCCCGCCTTCGAGCGCGGCAATTCTTTCCTCGAGCACCGCGTTGGTCGGATTGGAGATGCGCGAATACACGTGGCCGGCGCGCTCCATGTTGAACAGCGCCGCGGCGTGATCCGAATCGCGGAACACGAAGGAGGTGGTGAAATAGATCGGCGTCGCGCGCGCCCCGGTGTGCGGGTCGGGCGCCTGTCCGGCGTGCAGGCTGAGCGTATCGAAGCCTAGATACTTGGGTTGGGCCATGAGTCCTCCGCTGTCGAGGAGGACATTTTATCAGGATGACCGAGCGAACTCGGTCGTGTGTCAGCGGAGGCGAGAGGATGAATCGAGCCGCAGTGATCGAGCTTGCGCGGACGGCGGCCCGTCCGCGCGGATCCTCGATTGCGCACGGATGAAAAGCACATCCGTGCGCAATCGAGGATCTTGGATAAAGGCAAACCCCAGTCGTCCTTGCTTTTATCAATAACCGTGTTTTCCATACGGATGCGCTTTTCATCCGTATGGAAAACACGGTTGGCGCGCGCAGCGCGCAAGGGTTTAATTCTATTTCGCCCCGGCCTTGGCCGCCTCTTCCTGCGCCAGCATTTCCTGGCGCGCCGTCTTCAGCACCTCCGCGGCCTGAGTGTGGCCCAATTTCAGCGCGAGCTCCACCGCGCTCTCGCCGTCCTTGGAGAGGATGCCGACGTTGGCGCCGTTCCTGATCAACAGTTCGACCATCTGCGCATTGCCGCGCATGGCCGCGTACTGCAGCGGCGTATAGCCATTGTCGTTGAGCAGGTTGGGATCGAAGTTCATCGACAGGACTTTCTGCGCGTAGACCAGGTTGTCCTTCTCGATCGCATAGAACATCGCCTTGATGCCTTCGGGGCTTTTTTCCCGCGGCTTCGGCTCCAGGCCGGTGGGCAGGATGCTGACCACGTAATTGATGAGCGAGATGCCGACCATGGCGATCAGCGCGATGATCAGCGGCACCTTCGAAATGCCCAGCGTATCGGACCAGTTGTCGGTGACGTTGGCGCCGATCACCAGCACCGCCACCATGATGAAGAAAGCGAACTTGAGGTACAGGAACAGCGCGATCACCAGCAGGATGCCGAGGATCGCCGCGATGTACGCGCGGTTGATGCTCAGCTGCTCGGCGATGTCGGGTGGAAGCAGGGCGAAGGCGGTGGCGAGGCTGACCAGACCGACCAAAGCCCATTCTTTGTATTTTCTTGCCTGCAGAAAGTCCATGACTTCCTCCGCTTAGCGATCGTTGGAATGTTATTGTGACTATTGTGAGCAGGCGGCCCGCGATTGGCAAGAGCGGTCCGCTGGCGATAGTATAATCCATCCGTGGAATCAGCAGTTTGCAATGGCGTGGAGAGAGGCGTTGAGTAAAGCGTTCACCAAGGAACAAGACGGCCTGGAAGACGACGAGTTCGAGCCCGAGGCGGAGCAGCCGCAAGGGCTGAAGAACTACATCACCCCGGCGGGCTACGCGCGCATGAAGGCGGAGCTGAAGCAATTGCTCGACGTGGAGCGCCCCGAGGTGGTCGGCATCGTGCATTGGGCGGCCTCCAACGGCGATCGTTCCGAGAACGGCGATTATATCTACGGCAAGAAGCGCCTGCGCGAGATCGATCGCCGCATCCGCTTCCTGATCAAGCGCCTGGAAATCGCCGAGGTTGTGGATACCAGGGGCCAGGAGCAGGACCGGGTGTTTTTCGGCGCCACGGTCAGCGTGCGCGACAGCGCCGGGGCTAAGCGCTGCGTCAGCATCGTCGGCATGGACGAGGTCGACCCGGCGCGGGGACGGGTGAGCTGGGTCTCGCCCATCGCCCGCGCGCTGCTCAAGGCGCGCGAAGGCGATACGGTGACGCTGCGCACGCCGTCGGGCGTGGAAGAGCTGGAGGTGGTGGAAATACGCTACGTCGACTTGCCCTAAGCCGGACGATCCGGAAACTAATTCTTCTTGTCTGCGCCGAAACTGCCTTCGGCGATGCGGGTGAAGTCGCCGGCCTTGACGATGGACAGCTTGTGCGGGTCGAGGTAGCGTTTCAGCGCGCTCTGGATTTGCTGTGGCGTCAGCGCGGCGATCTTGGCGTCGAAATCCGCATCCCAGGCGAAGCGCCGGCCCAGGTAGAGATTGTTGGCGAGCCGTTCGGCGAGCGCACCGTCCTGCGTGCGGCTGAGTTTGCGCAATGCGAGATAACCCTTCCTGGCCGCGGCCACTTCGGCGTCGCTGAAGCCTTCGCGCAGCACCTGCCGCAGCACCTCCAGGATCTCGGTTTCGATGCGCGCGCGGTTCTGCGGTGCGTAAATTGCGCTGATGCCGAATTCGCCCACGGCATCGATCGAGCCGGCCGAGAGCCAGGAGCGCACGCTGTAGGACAGTCCTTCCTGCTCGCGTATGCGCCGCGACAGGCGCGCATCCGAGGAGCCGCCTAGCAGGTAATTGCCCAGCGCCAGCGCCGGGTAGTCGGGCTGGTCGTCGCGCAGCGGCAGATTCAACCCGGCCCGAAACACCGCATTGGCCTTGTCCGGCGTGTCCAGATTGCGGTTGATGGCAGGCACGTCGTGATAACTGTCGGCGATGCGCGTGAACGGCCGCGGACTTTTCCAGTCGCCGAACAGCTGTTGCGCGAGGCGGGTGATCTCTTCCGCATCGAAATCGCCGACCACTGCCAGTTCGGCGTTGCTCGCGCCGTAGAATTCGTCGTGGCAGCGCCGCAGGTCTTCAATGCTCACCGACTGCAAGCGCTGCATGCGCTCCTCCAGCGTCGGCGTATATAGCCAGTGCTCCGGCGGGTAGGGATTGAGATGGCGCGCGAGCTGCAGGCCGGCGAGCGCGTTGGGGTCGCTTTTCATGCCCTCGATGCCGGTCAGGGCGGAGCGCTTGAGCTGTTCGAATTCGCTTGCGGGAAAGGCGGGCTCGCGCAGGACCTCGGCCACGAGGCGCAGGACCGCCGGCAAATTGGGGCGCAGCGTTTCTATCGAAGAGCGTTCGC
>DAIRFM010000363.1:0-1806 GCA_036795025.1 Burkholderiales bacterium
TCTACCGCCAGCAGGTAATCGCGCCGAACAAGGTCATCATGCGCTGGCTGGCGCAACGCGGCGGCGCGCTCGATTTCCGCGATCACGGTCTGCATTATCCGGGCCAGCCGTTTCCGATCGCCGTGGCCCTCGGTGCCGACCCGGCCACCATACTCGGCGCGGTGACGCCGGTGCCGGATTCGCTCTCCGAGTATCAGTTCGCGGGCCTCCTGCGCGGAGCCAGGACCGAGCTGGTGAAATGCCTCGGCAGCGATCTGCAGGTGCCCGCGAGCGCGGAGATTGTCCTGGAGGGCGTGATTCACGCCGATGAAACGGCATTGGAAGGGCCCTTCGGCGATCACACCGGCTATTACAACGAGCAGGAGCGCTTCCCGGTGTTTACCATCGAGCGCATCACCATGCGGCGCGACCCGATCTACCACAGCACCTACACCGGCAAGCCGCCGGACGAGCCGGCGGTGCTGGGCGTGGCCCTGAACGAGGTATTCGTGCCGCTGCTGCAGAAGCAGTTCCCGGAGATCACCGACTTCTACCTGCCGCCCGAGGGGTGTTCCTATCGCCTTGCAGTGGTGAGCATGAAAAAGCAGTACCCCGGCCACGCCAAACGCGTGATGTTCGGCATCTGGAGCTTCCTGCGCCAGTTCATGTACACCAAATTCATCATCGTCACCGACGACGACGTCGATATCCGCGACTGGAAGGAAGTGATCTGGGCCCTGACCACGCGCGTCGATCCCGCGCGCGACACGCTGCTGGCGGAGCGTACCCCTATCGATTATCTGGACTTCGCCAGCCCGGTGTCGGGCCTGGGCTCGAAAATGGGCATAGACGCGACCAACAAGTGGCCGGGCGAGACGAGCCGCGGCTGGGGCACGCCGATCTCGATGGACGCAGACGTCAAGCGGCGCGTCGACGGATTGTGGCGCGATCTGGGGTTGTAACGGAGCCAGCGCGCGGTCGTTGACCAACTATATACGGCGTCTCAAATACCGTCGCATGCGACGAGCGGACTTGCGCGCTGCGCGCGCCAACCGTGTTTTCTGCGCGGATGAAAAGCGCATCCGCACAGAAAACACGGTTATGGTTAACACCAAACGCAGCGCGGGGGGTTATACAAGATCGCCGATTGTGCACGGATGTGCTTTTCATCCGTGCGCAATCGGCGATCCGCGCGGACGGTTTCTCGTCCGCGCAACATCGCAACCCTGCAACAACGGGGGCGCGATTTAAGTCGCCACGTATAACTACCTACCGCCGGCCGATCAGCAATCCGACCGCGACCCCGAGCAGGGCGGTGAAGCCGGCGACTTTCCAAGGATGCTCATGCACGTAGGCATCGGTCGTCTCCGCCGCCGCCCGCACCTGCTCGATCGCGACCTGCTCGAATTCCGCCAGCCGCGCTCTGGCATTGCGCAAATTTTCCTCGATCCGCGGCTGCAGCGCGGCCAGCTTTTCGCCCGATTGGCCGATCACGGCCTTGAGCAACTGTTCGGTGTCGGCGAGCACGGTACGCATATCCGCGACCAGTTTTTCGCGGGTGATGATTTGAAGTTCGGTGTCCATGATGGCTCCAGAGTGTCGTGTTGGGAACGATTCAATCGTAGCCCCTGGCATCTGTCGCAGTTTGATATTGGTCAAGCTGGGTCCAATAACGCCCTCGGAGCTCATTACGAAATGAGGGGATATCTCCCCTCATGCTCCCCTAATTCAGGGGCCGTTCCGGTAATTCTGTAACGGCCCCACTTAATGTTGGCGCCGCTCGCCGCTTTGGTAGACCCATTCCAGCAGCGCATCCTGCGCCGGCTG
>DAIRFM010000139.1:0-5283 GCA_036795025.1 Burkholderiales bacterium
TGATCATTTCGCGCTTGAACAGTACCGGTATCAGGAAATAGGTCAGCGCCATAAACGAAAGCGTGGTGCCGATCACCACCGTGGCATGGAAGTGGCCGGGGACGTAGATGGTGTTGTGGATGATCATGTTCAGTTGTTCCGTGCCCATCATCACGCCGGAGATTCCACCGAGGAAGCCGAAGCCGATCAGGGAAATGAACATCCCGGAGAACACCGGATTGCCCCACGGCGCTTTTCTGAGCCATTCGAACAGGCCTTTGGTGAATCCTTTCTTGCGCTGTGCCACCTCGATGGCGCCGGGAATGGTGAGGCCGTGGATCATCGAAGCGAGCACGGCGAAGTACATGAAGTAGCTGGTATTGACCACCTTCCATTCGGTGCTCAGTCCGGGGTCCGACAACAGGTGATGCGCGCTCGCCAGTTGCAGGAACAGGATGTAGAGCAGGAAGGCGCCGCGGCTCACGCGCTCGGACATTGGCTTGGCGCCGAAGCAGATGGCGGCGATGGCGTACCAGATCGAAATGTGCGCCGCGACGTTGATCTGCTGCGAGGAGTGGCCGAAGGCCCACCAGATCGTACGATACATCAGCGGATCCACTGCCTTGACGATGCCCACTGACATGAGGAAAGTGGGGATCAGGATGATCGCGCCGGAGACGATGGTGAACACCGCGATGATGGCGGCGGTAATCGCGCCGAAAGTGACTAGCGGCACCGAGCCCTGGAACGTCTTGTCGTTCTTGGCCACCACGAGGGTGCCGAAGAAGACGAAGCAGCCGACCAGCGCGCCCACCGCAAACAGGATCAGGCCGAGATAGAACGCCGGCTCGGCCATCATCGGCACGTAGGAGGTCATCATCACGCTCGATTCGCCCTTGAACACCGCGACGTTGGTCGTGACCGAGCCGATCAGCATCAGGGCGAAACCTAGCCAGGCAATTCGGGGCGTGGCGATGCGGCAGCGCAGTAAGGTCGAGGAACAGAAATACAGGACGGCGATCTCGAAGAAGATGATCCAGAAGATCAGCATGTCGAGGCCGTGGGCGGTCAGCACCATGTAAAAGGTGTCGGCGGCGAGCCAGTGCACTGCAGGCCAGCGGGTCAGCACCACGCCGATCGCGAGGACGCCGCCGAGCAGCAGGAAAACCACGCCGGCAACGGCATTGGCCAGTATCAGCTTCTCTGCCTGGCTCTCGAACTGCAGCCCGGAGCGCGGGCAGGTGCGATAGGTAGTCATTGGCGCCTCCCCCTATTTGACGTAGATGCGGCCGGCCATGTTGGCATGGCCGATCCCGCAGTATTCGTTGCAGACGATGGAGAACGTTCCCGCCTGGTTCGGCGTCACCTTTACCACATGCTCATAGCCCGGCACGACCTGGATGTTGATGTTGACGGGTTGCAGCGAAAACCCGTGGTTGTAGTCCATCGAGGTCAGATGCAGTCGATAGGTCTTGTCCTTCTCGAGTTCCAGGATCGGCCACCAATCCCAGAGACGCGCGATGAGATAAACATCGCTGCCCGCAGGCGGATGCACCACCGGGATTTTCCGGTCGGTTTCCGTGCGTACGGTGTATTTGTCCACCACGGCCTGCGCCTTCGCCGTGTACAGCTCGGGGGTGGTCTTGTAGGTTTCGGTCGACAGGTTCTGCTTGCCGTAGATGTGCCAGCCAACCATCATGGCAAACATGATCATGCACCAGATAAAGGCAATCACGATCCATGTCCCTTCGACGCGATCCAAAGGCTGTTTCCACCAGAGTCGATCTGACGGCGGCAGTATTGCGCTCATATTCACACCCCTTGTTCAAAAGACACGCGATGCATCGACCGATGGTTATTTGGCAAGGGGAACCGTCAGAATTTCTATGACGCCCCAGAGGGTGTAGACCACCATAGGAATCATGACGCCGAAAAACAGCAGCAGGAAAGGGTTGTCCAGAAATTTCTGCATCAGGGGGATTGGTTCTTCGTGAGATTGGCTGTTCATTTTTGTGGCCTCCTCTGTGGCGGTGTTGTTTATGGCAAAGGCCGGCGGCGCCGACCCGCCCCGGCTCCGACGGACTCTACTGAATGGCGTTACGGAAAGATTTAACTTACATCAAAGAATCTGAAACTGCGCCACAGCCGCCTGCGATCCAGAGTCTCAAAAATGGTGAGCGTGGCGGTGTCGCGCTGACTCGCAGTGGCCTCTTCGCGGATGGCGCGTGCGAGCAGTCCGATCCGACCCCGCCTTATGGCATTTCCCGGTAATGGGACCTGTTTGACTTGTGTCAATAGCGGTCAATGGCAATTCGGTAGCATCGGGTGGCCCTCGCGAAAGCCGACTTCAAGGTGAACAATGTGAACACGGTCAGTCCGTTTCAGCAGACCCGGGCGCTTTCCCTCGGCACCATCGCCTTCGCCGTCTCATTTGCGCTATGGACGATTTTTTCCATTATCGGCGTCCAGATCCAGCGCGACCTGAACCTCAGCGAGACCGAGTTCGGCCTGCTCGTGGGCACGCCGATCCTGACCGGCTCGCTGATCCGCCTGCCGCTCGGCATCTGGACCGACCAGTACGGCGGCCGCGTCGTCTATCTGCTGGTCATGCTGGCCGCGGCCGCGGCGACCTGGCTGCTGACACTGGCCCACACCTATGCGATGTTTCTGGTCGCAGCCCTCGGCATGGGCGTGGCCGGCGGCACTTTCGCAGTCGGGGTGGCCTACGTCTCCAAGTGGTATCCGCAGGGGCGCCAGGGCACTGCGCTCGGCGTGTTCGGGAGCGGCAACGTGGGGTCGGCGGTCACCGCGTTCCTCGCGCCGTTCGTGATGGTGGCCTACGGCTGGCAGGCCGTCGCGCAGATCTGGGCCACGGCCGTCGCCGTCGTGGCGCTCGTGTTCTGGTTCACGGCCGACGATGACCCTTCGCTGCGCGAGCGGCGCCTGGCGAACGCCGGGCCGAAGTCCTTCGTCGAGTTACTCGAGCCGCTGACCAAGCTGCAGATCTGGCGCTTCTCGCTCTATTACTTCTTCACCTTCGGCGCGTTCGTCGCACTCGCCCTTTGGCTGCCGCGCTACCTCATCGGTGTCTATGGCATGGACATCCGGACCGCGGGCATGGTTGCCGCGGCGTATTTAATCACGGCGAGCCTGTGCCGGGCCGTCGGCGGCTGGCTCTCGGACCGGTACGGCGCGCGCACCATCATGTACTGGGCCTTCGGCGTCTCGGCGGCGGTCACGTTCCTGCTGTCGTATCCGCCCACGCAGTACGTGGTGCAGGGCATCCGCGAAGAGATTCGCTTCAGCATGTCGATGGGCGTGGGCGCCTTCATCGTGCTCATGTTCGTGCTCGGCTTCTTCATGGCGCTCGGCAACGCGGCGGTGTTCAAGCACATCCCGACCTACTACCCGAAGAACGTCGGCGCGGTCGGCGGCGTGGTTGGCATGATCGGCGGCCTGGGCGGATTCCTGCTGCCGATCACCTTCGGCATGATGAACGATCTCACCGGCGTCTGGCAAAGCTGCTTCATGCTGCTGTTTGTCCAGGTATCGATCATGCTGGTCTGGATGCACTTCGCGATCCTGCGCATGGAGCGCCGCGTGGTGCCGCAACTCGCGGCCGTGCCGCGCGACCTGCCGGAGCTGGTGCACGATCCCCGGCTGGTGTTCACCGAGTGGAACCCGGAGGACCCGCGCTTCTGGGAGGAGAAGGGCAAGCGCATCGCCTACCGCAATCTCTGGATCTCGATCCCCGCCCTGTTCCTCGCGTTCGCCGTGTGGCAGCTCTGGAGCGTGGTCGTGGTGAAGCTGCCCGAGCTCGGCTTCAACTACACCCCCAATCAGCTGTTCTGGCTGGCGGCGGTGCCCGGCCTGTCCGGGGCGACGCTGCGGATTTTTTATTCGTTCATGGTGCCGGTGTTCGGCGGGCGCCGCTGGACGATCATCAGCACGGCATCGCTGCTGCTGCCGTGCATCTGGATCGGGTTCGCGGTGCAGGACCCCGGGACGCCTTACGTCCTGATGCTCATCCTGGCGCTGCTGTGCGGACTCGGCGGCGGTAACTTCGCCTCCAGCATGGCCAACATCAACTTCTTCTTCCCGAAGGCGCACAAGGGCACGGCGCTCGGACTGAACGCGGGCCTCGGCAACCTGGGGGTGAGCGCGGTGCAGTTCTTGGTGCCGCTGGCGATCACCTTTCCGCTGCTTCTCGGCGGCGAGCCGCAGGTACTGACACAGGCCGGGGCGACCCAACAGGTATGGCTGCAAAACGCCGGCTTCATCTGGATCCCGTTCATCGCGATTTTCGCCATTGCGGCGTGGTTCGGCATGAACGATCTCGCCAGCGCCAAGGCCTCGTTTTCCGATCAGGCGGTGATCTTCAAACGCAAACACAACTGGATCATGTGCTGGCTCTATCTCGGAACCTTCGGCTCGTTCATCGGCTATTCGGCGGGTTTCCCGCTGCTGATCAAGAGCCAGTTTCCGCAGATCAACGCGCTCTCCTACGCCTGGCTCGGACCGCTGGTCGGAGCCCTGATCCGGCCGCTCGGCGGCTGGCTGTCCGACAAGCTCGGCGGCGCGCGCGTGACTTTCTGGAACTTCATCGCCATGGTGGTCGGCGTCCTGGGGGTGCTGTATTTCCTTCCCCAAGGCGGGCAGGGCGGCAATTTCTACGGCTTTCTCGCGACGTTCATGCTGCTGTTCACCGCCGCCGGCATCGGCAACGGGTCGACCTTCCGCATGATCCCCGTCATTTTCATGAACGAGCGCCAGCGCGAGGCTGCGGGACGCGGCAAGGAGGCCGAGGAGCAGGCGGTGCGCGATGCCAACAAGGAGGCGGCGGCCGTGCTCGGCTTCTCCTCGGCGATCGGCGCCTACGGCGGTTTCTTCATCCCGATGAGCTATGGCATCTCGATTTCCATGTTCGGCGGGCCCGCCAACGCGCTGTACATGTTCATCGTGTTCTATGTGACCTGCATCGCGACGACCTGGTGGTACTACGCGCGGCGCAACGCCCCGATGCCTTGCTGAGCGGCGCCATGCACGCCATCCACGCAACACAATCCATGCAAAAAAGAGGACGACCATGAGCCATTTTCTCGACCGCCTCAGCTACTTCACGCAGGAACGGGAGGCCTATTCCGACGGCCACGGCCAGGTGACCCGCGAGGACCGCACGTGGGAGGAGGGCTACCGAGCGCGCTGGCAGCACGACAAGATCGTGCGCTCGACCCACGGGGTCAACTGCACCGGCTCGTGCAGCTGGAAAATCTACGTCAAGGGCGGCATCGTCACCTGGGAGAC